>JALUWE010000066.1 GCA_027019845.1 Anaerolineales bacterium
CCAGCCCCAGCAGGGCTTTTTGCAGGCTCTCTTCGCTGAGGGGGGCGGCAGCTTCGAGGGAGGCGAATTCGCGTTGCAGGTGTTGGCGCAGCTGCTGGCCGGAGCGCAGGGCGCGCTGGCGGTCGTTTTGCCACACGTTGGCGATGCCGCGCAGCACCTGCCGGAACGAGGGCATTCCGTAACGCGGCGCGGGCGGGAAGTAGGTGCCGCCGTAGAACGGTTCGAGGTCCGGCGTGAGGAAAACGCTCATCGGCCAGCCGCCCTGCCCGGTCAGGGCTACGACCGCTTTCATGTAGATGTTGTCGAGATCGGGGCGTTCTTCGCGGTCTACTTTGATGTTGACGAAGTGTTCGTTCATCAGCGCGGCGGTGGCCGGGTCCTCGAAAGATTCGCGTTCCATGACGTGGCACCAGTGGCAGGCCGCGTAGCCGATGCTCAGGAAGATGGGCTTGTCCTCCTGCCGCGCTTTTTCCAGGGCCTCTTCGCCCCAGGGGTACCAGTCCACGGGGTTGTCTTTATGTTGCAGCAAATAGGGGGAGGTTTCGTGTGCCAGCCGGTTCATAATCACTCCCCAAACTCCAACTCGAAGTCCTCGTCATCGCTCCAGGCGTCGGCGGGCTGGATTTCGATGTCGTCGAAGAGCGCGGGCTGGTGCGCGGCCACGCGGCGCAGTTTGATCAGCTCGAGCAGGGCCAGGAAGGAGACCACGACCTCCAGCCGGGAGCGCACTTTGCCCAGCAGTGCGAAGAACCGCGCCCGGCCATGTTCCCGCAGCGTGGTGATGATCTGGGAGATTTTCTCTCGGATGGTGATCTTGGGCGCGCGCACCACGGTGTTGAGCGGCGTTTTGGGTGGCTGGTTGGCGAACACCTGGCGGGCCGCGGCGATCAGGTCGTCCAGGGTCAGGCCGGACATATCCAGCCGGGCTTCCACTTTGGGCGGGGGCGCCAGGCGCAGGTAAGTTCGCAAACCGTTCTTTTCCCGCTCCCCGAGGTATTCGGCGATCTGTTTGAAGCGTTTGTAAAGCGCCAACTGCCGCGCCAGGGCCTCGCCGGGGTCCTCCTCACCGGCCTCGCGTTCGGGCGGGCGCGGCAGCAGTGCCTCGGATTTGATCTGCACCAGCCGGGCCGCGATCACCAAAAACGCGGAGACCTCGTCCGCGGCTTTGTCCTGGATGGTTTGCAGGTGCGCCAGGTATTGATCCGTGACCTGTGCCAGGGCCAGCCGGGTGATGTCCAGCTCGGCGCGTTCGATCAACTGGAGCAGTAAATCCAGCGGCCCTTCATAAATCGGGGTTTCGACCTGGTAGCTGCGAGCCTGCCAGGCCGCGACGGAAAGCGACATACGGGCATTATATCAGCACTTGCGTTATAGATAAGGCTTACGCGCTTGAAAAGTCGCACCCAGACCTCACAGGTCTTGAAGCGCATGGAGATGCCCGGATGCAATCCATTTTGGGTAAAATCTTCCTGCATGGTGTGGTAGTAGACCTGTGAGGTCTCAAGCGCAAGTACTGTTATAGAAACGGGTAAGTTTTTCGCGCAACTGGTCGTCTGTGCATTGTTGGAGGATGCTTTTTTGCCTGCCAACTGCCCATAAAAACCAATTCGCTGATATACTTGTTTTGAACCCGGAATCAAATTTGAAGGAGAAAATGAACATGCTTTCCGAACCTATCAACGTCACTGACGCGGCCTTCGAGAAGACCGTGTTGCAAAACGAACTGCCCGTCATCGTGGACTTCTGGGCGCCCTGGTGTGGGCCCTGCAGGATGGTTGCTCCCACCCTGGAGAAACTGGCCAAAGAGTACGCCGGTAAACTGGTCATTGCCAAAGTCAACACCGACGAGAACCAGCAGTGGGCGCAGCAGTATCATGTGAGCGGCATTCCGACGATGCTGTTCATCGCCAACGGCAACGTGGTACACCGCCAGGTGGGCGCGCTGCCCGAACCCATGCTGCGCAGCGTGGTCGAGCAGTTCCTGGAAGCCGTGGCCGAAGAGGCCTGAGCTTCTGCAACCCGACGAAAACGAAACGGGGCAGGCAATTCGCCTGCCCCGTTGTTGTTCGGGTATCCACCTTTCAACTTGCCGCTCGTTGCCCTCCCCCCTCACACCCTCTCCACCCGCGCGCCCAACCCCCGCAGCTTCACGTCGATGTGCTCGTAGCCGCGGTCGATGTGCTCCACATTGCGGATCACCGAGCGGCCTTCTGCTGCCAGCGCGGCCAGCACCAACGCCAGGCCGGCGCGGATGTCGGGGCTGTCCACCTCCGCGGGGTAGAGGCGTGTTGGGCCGTTGACGATGCAGCGGTGAGGATCGCAGAGCACGATCTGCGCGCCCATCTTCTTCAGCTTGTCGGTGAAGAACATGCGCCCCTCGTACATCCAATCGTGAAACAGCGCGCTGCCGCGGCACTGGGTGGCCGCCACAATGGCCAGGCTCATCAGATCGCTGGGGAACGCTGGCCAGGGCTGGGCGCGAATCTCCGGGATCGACCCGTCCAGATCGAGGCGCACCGCCAGCGATTGCTCCCGCGGCACCACGATGTCCTCCCCCTCCACCCGCCAGTCGATCCCCAGCCGGTTGAACGCCAGCCGGGACATGTCCAGATATTCGGGCCGCGCCTGCCGCACCCGCACCTCCCCGCGGGTCATCACCCCGGCCAGGATGAAACTCATCACCTCCAGGTAATCCGGGCCGATGGTGAACGCCCCCCCTCCCAGCCGCTCCACCCCCTCGATGGTCAGCGTGTTCGATCCGATGCCGCGGATGTGCGCGCCCAGGTGGTTGAGAAAACGGCACAACTCCTGCACATGGGGTTCGGAGGCCGCGTTGCGGATCGTGGTCGTGCCTTTGGCCGTCACCGCGGCCATGATCGCGTTCTCCGTGCCGGTCACACTGGCCTCGTGCAACAGAATGTCCGCGCCGTGCAGGCCATCGGCGTAAAAACGAAAGATGCCCTCGGGCCGCTCGAACTCGACATGCGCGCCCAGCGCGCGCAGCGCCATCACGTGCGTATCCACCGGACGCCTGCCGATCACGTCGCCGCCCGGTGGGGGCAGGTGCAGCTCCCCGTAACGCGCGGTCAGCGGCCCGGCCAGCAAAATCGAAGCCCGCAAACGCCGGCACAACTGCGCGTCCAACTGCGCATCGCGCACCTCTTGCACCTGAATCCGCCAGGTATGCGCGTCCGGCTGCTCGATCTGCGCGCCCAGCGTTTTCAGCAGCGTTCCCATCGTGTGAACATCGCGGATGTTGGGCATATTGTGCAGCGTGATGGGCCGGTCGGTGAGCAGACAGGCGGCCATCAGCGGCAGCGCGGCGTTCTTGTTACCCGCCGGTGTGACCTCGCCGTGTAGTGGAATGCCCCCCTCGATGATGAACTTTCCCATCAGGAAACTCTCCTTTCGATCAATGTAATCCTGTCCCCACGCCCTAATCCGAGGATTTCCCGCGCGCTGGCGCGGTTGGCAACGATCTCGAGCAGCCCGCTACTGCCTACCAGCGCGCCGCACTCCCCCTCGGCAAGCTGCCCAAACGTGCGCACCAGCGGCAGCTTGCGGCCATCCGGCAACCTCACCCCCTCGGGGAGCAGGGTGCGTTCCTGAAGCTCCCCCACCCAGGGGCTGAAAACCCATCCGTGTTCGGCTTCGCGAAAACGCCCCAGGCTGGTGAGCAAATTACCGAACCGGTCGGCGTACAGCACCTCGCCGGACAACCCTCCCCGGACAGGCTGCCCCAGCCGGGGAGGGGGCAGCCGGACGGGATGGCTGCGCTCGCTCCCAAACCGGGGGCCTGCCGTGCCCCTGGCAGCGTGCGCGGCCGCGGGCGCGAAGATGTCCCGCCCGTGAAAGGTGTTCGAGCCGCCGGGCAACCGGTAGGCCGGGTTCTCCAACTCCCAGGCGCGCCATTTCCGGCCCAAAACGAAGGTGAACAACCCGTTGTCCGGGCCGACGAAGCGTGCCGCGGGGGTGTCCACCAGCACCGCCGCGCGGGCCGTGCCCACCCCTGGGTCCACCACGCACAAAAACACCGTCCCCGCAGGAAAATAGGGCACCGCCTGCCACAAAGCCACCGCCGCGTGCAACACTTCGCCGGGCGGAATTTCGTGAGTCACGTCCACCAACGGGACACCGGGCGCGATGCCCGCCATCACCCCCTTCATGATGCCCACGAAAGGGTCCTGGGTGCCGAAATCGGTCAACAAAGCGATCAAAGGCGCAGTCTGTCCATCGTCCATAGGGGGGTATGATACCATTTTTCATCCTATCATTGACGCAATATAAAACACCCCCGCATACCGCTGCCGGGGGTGTTGGGTAACATTCGGGCAAAGGCGACGACGGGACTCGAACCCGTGATCGAGGTTTTGCAGACCTCTGCCTTATCCATCTTGGCCACGTCGCCGTACATAGTGCGGCTGATAGCAGCACATTGCTATCAGCCGTGTTTCTGTAGAGCGGGCGAAGGGACTCGAACCCTCGACCTTCTCCTTGGCAAGGAGGCGTTCTACCAACTGAACTACACCCGCATCGTTTACATTGTAATCAAGAGCTTTCAGGTTGTCAATTCTTCACCTGTTTTTTCTACCAGTGCCGAGAGCCAGAATCGAACTGGCGACACGCGGATTTTCAGTCCGCTGCTCTACCAACTGAGCTATCTCGGCGCGCAAGGGTTTTCTAACGCCCGCAAATTTTAACCTCAGGGTATCGGATTGTCAAGAAAACGGCTTTTCACGTTGCCCAACCCGCGTTGCAGGCACCCCAGCCCATATCTCGCCCTCCCCTGTCGACTCCAACAACACCGCATTGGCGCCCACCACCGTTCCCCGGCGGACTCGCAACACCCCCTCCCGGCACAGCACTTTGGCCCCCGGGGCCAGAATAACGTCGTCCTCGATCACGATACCCTCGAAGCGCGATTCTTCCGCGGGGCGGTAAATGTCCGCCCGGCCCAGCGTCACACCAGGATACATCTTCACCCGCTCGCCGATTTCGCTGGCAGGATGAACCACCACCCCGAACCCGCCGTGAACCAGCAAACAGTCCCGGCCAATGCGCACGGAGAGCGGGATTTCCGCGCCCAGCAGCTTCAACAGGTAGTAGGCCAGCCTGCCGAAGACCGGCATTTGGCGGGCGTACAAAAGTGTGGTGTGAAAATCTCTGCGCCGCATCGGGCCAATTATGCCATAAAAGCGATGAAAACCGTCACTAACAGTACTTACGCAGTTGAGACCTCACAGGTCTACTACCACACCATGCAGGAAGATTTTACCCAAAATGGATTGCATGCGGGCATCTCCATGCGCTTCGAGACCTGTGAGGTCCGGGTGCGACTTTTCAAGTGCGTAAGTCCTATCACTAAGAGTAATTGCACCTGGCATCCAAAGCGTCGAAAATGCGCTTGACACAGAACGTCCGTTCGATTATAATTTTAGAACATTTGACCTGTTTTCGCATAACTAGGAGCAATGACCATGGCAAGACGACGCAAAGGATTGAGTGACAAACATAAAAAAGTCCTGGAAGTCCTGGAAAAATTCTATGAGAAGCACGGCTACCCCCCCTCTATCCGGGAGATTGGCAAACGCGCCAACATCTCCTCTACCTCCGTGGTCAATTACTATCTGGAACAACTGGAGGAGATGGGATACATCGAGCGGGATCGTAACGTCTCGCGTGGGGTTCGCCTGCTCAAGAACGCGGCTGGCGGGTTGATCAATCAGGTTCAGCAGGCCGCCGAAAGCGTGCAAGCAAGGGCGGAAGAACTGTTGCGCATCCCGGTCGTCGGACGAATTTACGCCAGCGCGCCCGTTCCGGTCCCCTCCACGGACTTTGCTTACTTCGATGCCGAGAGCATGGTAGAGGTAGCCCGCAGCCTGGTTTCGGCCCGTGACCCCGGCGAATTGTTCGCGCTGGAAGTAGAAGGGGACTCGATGATCGACGCCATGGTCAATGACGGTGACATCGTCATCATGCAGCGCGCCCAGGAGGCCCGCAACGGGGAGATGGTGGCCGTCTGGCTGCGCGACCGGGACGAAACTACGCTCAAGTATTTCTACCGCGAAAACGACCGCGTCCGCCTGCAACCCGCCAACCCCACCATGGCCCCCATTTACATCAACGACCCTTCCAACCTGGAGGTGCAAGGCAAAGTGATGATGGTCATCCGCCAGGTGGACACGCCAAAGAATTGAAGCCGCCGCGGCCTAATTCACATTGCCCGGATCGGGTGTAGCTTGCTCCACCCAATCCGCGGCCGAGTCTGTATCCTGCCCGGCGGGAGAACGTTCAATCGAGCTGCCTTCCGCCACGCCCGCCACTGGGGGATCGAAGGCCCAATTGGAACTCCCCCACGAGACCGCGTCCACCACGTTGTCGTTGTAGTCCAGCAGCAGCACCTCGTCGCCGGTGTTGGAAAGCGAGACGTTACTGCCCCCCCAAAGGGTGTAGACCAACATATCCGGCACGGCTGAGCCGGAATCCTGCATTTCGTAATCCGGATCGAAGCCGTAAGCCGCCAGAAACGTGCCGGCGTCGCGGGCGATCACCAGTACCTGTCCCGGCCCGATGGACGCGCCGGGCGGAAATTGCAGCATCCCCTCGCTGCCGCCCTGCAGCTCTTCGTCGCCGATTTTGAAACCGGACAGATCGAGCGTGTCCGCGGTGGGGTTGTAGATTTCGATCCACTCGTTGGCGGGTTCCGGTGCGGCCGGATCGTAGAGCACTTCGCTGATCAGCAGCACGCCGCCGAAGGGGGTGGGTGTCAACGTCGGCGTGGGCGAGGGTGTGGGGGTGCTGATGTCCACCCCGCCGGGGGTTGGATTGGGTTGATCGCGCCAGTCCTGCGCGCTATCGGTGTCGAGATAGGCCGGGACGCGCTCGAGGGAGTGCCCCTCGGCCACGCTCGCCGCGGGCGGGTCGAAGGCCCAATTGGAAGTCCCCCACGAGACCGTATCCACCACGTTGTCGCCATAATCCAGCAGCAACACTTCATCGCCGGAATTGCTCAGGGACATGCTGCCGCTCGACCAGGGGGTGTATTTGAGCATATCGGGCACCGCGGGGTCGCTTTCGTTGAGTTCGAAATCGGGCTGGAAGCCGTAGGCGCTCTCGAAGTCCGCGGCTTTGTTGGCGATCAGGATGGTCTCGCCGGGGGCGATGGTGGCGGCGTCGGGGAAGCGGTAGGTGCCTTCGCTGTCGCCCTGGGTTTCCTCATCCCCGATCTTGAAGCCGGACAGGTCTATGGTCGCGCTGGTAGCGTTGTAGATTTCGATCCACTCGGCGTTGGGTTCGCTGCCCACGGGGTCGTAGAGCACTTCGCTGATCAGCAGGCCGCCGCCGAAGGGGGTGGGTGTGGGGCCGGGCGGGGTGGGTGTGGGCGTAGGGGTCAGCGGGGCCAGGTTCACGTCGCCCGGTTGGGGCACGGCCAGCGCGCGCCAGTCCCCCGCGCTATCGGTGTCCACATAGGCCGGGAATCGTTCCAGGCTGTTGCCTTTGCCCGCCACGGGCACCGCCGGGTCGAAAGCCCAGATGGAGCTGCCCCACGAGACCGCGTCCACCAGTTCGTCCCTCACGTCGAGCAGCAACACCTCATCACCGCTGTTGCTGAGGTTGAGCGACCCGTTGGCCCAGGCCGCGTATTTGAGCATGTCCGGCACGGGCGAGCCGGAATCCGAGGCCTCGTAGTCCGGCGCGAAGCCGTAGGCCGCCTGGAAGGCCAGCGCGTCGCCCGCGATCACGATCACCTGGCCGGGTGCGATGCTGGCCCCGGCGGGAAACTGGAGCATGGCTTCGGGGCCGCCGAGCGTCTCCTCGTCCCCGATTTTGTAGCCCGAAAGATCGACCGTCCCCGCGGTGGGGTTGTAGATTTCGATCCATTCCACCTCCCCTTGATCGGGCGTGCCGTCCGGGTCGTACATCACTTCGGTGATCAGCAGGCGGTCGAAGGCGTAAGGCCGGATGACGAGCGGGAGGAAAACCTGTGGCGAGAGGCCGGTGTAGCGCGCCGAAGCGATGGAAGCAAGCGCCAGCCAGCCCGCCAGCAAGAGAACCAACAGGGCGCGGGCAAAAGTGGTGCGGGAAAACTGCTTGTACATTTTTCCTCCTTGAGATCGGGAATCGGGAGCTGAATATCTTTGTGTCCCTACTTCACTACCAGCGGCAGCCACACGCCATACGGCAACGCCCGTACCTCCACCAGCACCGGATCGTGGTCCGAGGCCCGGTTAGGGATGGAAGCGTCGTTCTCCCAGGAGGCCGGGTAGTCGGCGTTGAGGTGGATCACGCTCGGGAACAGGCCCTCGCCGGGTGCGGCCAGCAGTGCCGGGTTGACCAGTACGTGGTCCAACGTCTGCGAAACACCGCGGTAGATGAAGGTGTAGCGTTCCTCGCGTGGCACGAAGAGCAGCAGGTTGACCAGGCCCGCGTCCGCCAGCACGGCGAGCGGCTGGGAGGCCAGGTAATCATTGAAGTCGCCCAACACGATCACCTGCGCGTCCGGGTCCGCGGCCAGAATTTCCTGGTAGAGGGCGGCCAAAAATTGCGTCTGCTCCAGGCGACGCGGCAGGGTGTACTCGGTTTCGTCCGTGTCCTGGCTTTTGGATTTCAGATGAACGGCGACCAGCCACAGCTGCCGCGTCGAGCCGCCGCCCCCGCAGGCGGGGTCGCACAACTGCACGTGCGCCAACAGTGGCGGGCGGGAAAACAGCCGGTTGCCGTCGTTCACGTTGTCCCCGTCCGTGTCACAGGTGAGGGCGTTTTGCGGGTTTTCCACGTCCAGGTTGCCGTCCGGGCCGAGGCCGTCGATCAGGGTGGTGCATCCCTGGCGGGTTTCCGCGCTGAGCACCACGACTCGCTCCGGATCGTAGAGCAGCGCCAGGTCGATGCCGCGGCGGTCGGGGCCGTTTTCCCACAGAAAGGCATACGCCACGTCCAGTTCCGGGCGGTTGACCAGGGCTTGTAACGCGGTGTCGTTTTCCACCTCCTGCACCGCGATCAGCGCGGGTTCGCCCAGGCCGTCGTGGATGGTGCGGGCCAGTTTTTCGAGCTGGCGCTGGTATTCGCCCGCGGAGGGCAGGCTGTCTTCGGTGGCCGGATCGTCGAGGGTGTCGAACAGGTTGTGCAGGTTGAGGGTGGCAAAGGAGAGGGGGAGCGTGTTTGGCGGGGGGAGCGAGGCCGCGGGGGCCGGCACCAGCGAGGGCGCGGCCAGCAATTGCAGCCGGAAGAGGCCGAAGGAGTAGTCCAGCACCCCCAGCAGGCCGAGCACCTGATCCCCTACTTTTGCGTGCGGGGTGATGGCGAACAGGCCGCCCGATCCAACCGGGATGATCGCGCCCGTACCCGCGGGGTCATCGCGGTAGAGACGCGTCACCCCCCAGTCAGAGCGCACCACGAAGGTGTCGCCGTTGCCGTCCGTGGGGCCGACCACGCGGGCGTCCGCCAGCTGTGCGTACATGCCCTCGCGGGCCTCGAAGTAGTTTTGGGATTGCGCCTCGTCGAAGGGCGGGTTGAGATTGACGGGTGCGGGGAGGGGGTTACCGCTCGAGACCACGGTGACGCCCGCGGGGGTGGTGCTGATCTCGGTCAGGCCGAAGAATTCCTGCGCGGTGCCCTCCACCTCCACCCAATCCCCCACGCTGACCACATCGCTCTGCTGCCCGATGTAGACGAAAATGCCGTCGGAGGTGGCCGCGTTGGCGTCGCAGTTTTCCTCTTGCAGGTAAAAGCCGCGTTCGCTTTGGGTGTCGAAATCCGCGATCACCACCCCCTGGGTGTGAACGCTCTGGCCTGCGTAGGGGGTGGTCTCGCCGCTGCCCTGTATCTGGCAGATGGGGATGGTGGGGGAGGCGCGCGCCCGGCTTGCCAGGAACCATGCAGAAAAAGCGATCATCCCCGCTGCCAGGGCGCTCGTTGCAAACAGACGAACGCGGTCCGGTAATCTTCTCCTGCCCACTTTCCGCCTGCTCCCACCAAGAAATAATTACGAGGCCGCTTTCCGCGCGGCCTCGTGGTTACGTACGATTCAATTCTCCTTCCGGCGTTTGCGCACCCTGAGCAATCCCGCCCCCGCGAACGCGACCATCACCGGCACAGCGAGGCTGATCACCGGCCCACGGTCCAGCACGGTGGCGGCCGGGCCGTTGGTGACGATGGGAAGATAGATTTCGTATCCCGCCTGCTGTACTTCGTGGGAACCCGTGACGACCACGGATGTGAACGGGGTGGAGACCGTCAGGGTGACGGGGTACACTCCGGCCGCGGCGTAGGTGTGCGTGGGGCTGGCCAGCGTGGAGATGAGGCCGTCGCCAAAGTCCCACAGGTAATTCACGAAGCTGGCCTGGTTGACCGTGCTGGTGAAGATCGAGACCTGGCCCAGCACGACCGGGCTGTTGCTGGTGAAGCTGGCCGCCAGCGGCGGCAGGTAGAAGCTGGCAACCAGCGGGTCGTGGTCCGCTACCTGGAAGTCGCTGTCGAACTCTGCGTTGGTGTGTACGATGTCGAACCCGGACAGGGTGCCGGACAGATTCTGGCTGACCAGGATGTGGTCCAGGGTTTGTGCGTTGCCGTCGAAAATGAAGGTGTAGCGTTCTTCGGGGGGCAGGTTCTCGACCAGGTTGTGGAGCACGCCGCCTTTGACGGTGTCGAGCGGCGAGGAGAAGTAGAAGTCGTTCAGATCGCCGATCAGCGCGATGTTGGCGTTGGGGTCGAGCGCCAGCAGGCTGTCCACGAAGTCATTGACCACCTGGGCTTGAGCGAGGCGTTGGGTTTCGGAGGCCAGCACCGGCGGCTGGGTGAGGCCGAAGAGCGGGTCGTCGCCGCCTTTGGAATTGAAATGCACCACCACGACGAACACTTTCTGGCCGTTGAAGATGAACTCAGCAGCCAACGGCTTGCGGCTGTCGTCGAACGCGGTGTTGGTGGGGTCGATGCGCCCGGGGCTGAGGGAGAGTTCCACGCCGGTCGCGCCCAGGGCGGGGGTGGTGCTGGTGGTGGCGGTGGCGCTGCCGCGGTCGACGAAGGTGACGCGATCAGGGCGGAAGAGGAGGCCGACACGGATATTGCCTCCCGGCTGCCCGCCGTCGGTCAGGTCTTGGGGCGCGACCTCGCGGAATTCGTATTGCGGGCCGCCGGCAGCCAGGATGGCCGCGATCAGCGTGTTGTAGGTGTCGGTAGCGTCCACCGTGCCGTCATCGTTGGCCCCGCTGCTGTCTTGCACTTCTTGCAGGCCGATGATGTCGGGGGCGTTCAGGTTGTTGACGATTTGATCGGCAAGACCGGCGAATTTGGCGGTGTCGTCATCGCCGTCGGTGGGGTCGGGGTCGAGGTTTTCGACGTTCAGGGTGGCGATCACCAGGTTGTCGGCGTCACCGGCCACGGTGGTGGTTTCGGAGAGCAGGCCGCCGGAGACCACGGGCGGCAGCGGGAAGGGGTTGAGCACCTTGAAATTGCCAAAGCTGTAATCCACCACGCCGGTGATCGGCTGGGTGAAGTAGTCCCCGGTGTTGACATCCGGCTCGGCATCCACGATGGCGTCGTCGATGATGATGCGTTCGGGGTTGAAGTCGCCGGGTTGGACGACGATGGCGCCGCGCGGGGAGAGCAACCCGGCGTTGGCGCCGCTGTCGCCCACCACTGCGATCTCGCCAAAGCGGTTGCCGCCGACCACCACGGCGTCGTTGATCTGCACCAGCATTCCTTCCAGGCTCTCGTAGAAGTCCAGGCCGTCGGTGTCGGGGTCGAAGCTGGTGTTGCCGTCGTCGTCGATGGTCTGGTTGGGGGGCACGCGGCCGCCGTTGCCGAGCACGATGGCCGCGGGCAGCGGGTTGCCGGTGGAGGAGACCACAACCGTGGGGTTGATCAACTCGGTGGTAGGCAGGTTGCCGGTGCCGATGCCGCCGGGATAGAATTCGCTGACCGTGCCGTCCACCAACACTTCGTCACCGACGCTCACCGTGGGCGCGGCGCCGGTGAACACGAAGATGCCCTCCGAGGTGGCCGGGTCGTTGTCCGGGTTGGGGTCTTGCATGTAAAAGCCATTGCTGCCCACCACGGTGACGATGCCGTGGACGTTGGTGACGTCGGCATTCAGGAAGGGGGAGAGGTGCGCCGCGCCCTGGATGTCGTGGATGGGTGGGGAGGTGTTGCTGTACACCGCGGTGCTGGCCGGGATGCCGAAGGTGGTGGTGGGGTAGTTGGAGGCCGAGACCGCGTAAAACTGGTTGAGGGTGATAGTGGGCACGTTGGTGGCGGTGACCGCGAAGCGCACGGAGACCGTTTCCAGGTTGAGCAGGCTGCCCACGTTCCAGGTAACAATGCCGCCGGATTCGCTGCCCCCGTCGAGCGCGTACGCGAACGTGGCGTTATCGGGCACCACGTCGGTGATCACCACGCCGGTCAGCTCATAGCCCACCCGGTTTTGGACGCTGATGGTGTACGTGAAGAGCTGACCGAAGAGCACCAGGGGGGGCGCGTCTTTTTCGATCAGGGGCACGGGGTCGGCGATGCCGATATCGTCGTCGTCGCGGGGTTGTAGTTTGTAGTTGCCGAACGAGAACCAGCCGATACCGCGGATGAAGCTGTAGTGGTCGCCGAGGGCGGGGGAATAGGTCAAATCACCGTCCACACCGCCCAGGTCGTCGGCGCGCGCTGGGCCGTTGCCGTCGTCGAAATACC
Organism: Anaerolineales bacterium; assembly: GCA_027019845.1. Lineage (GTDB taxonomy): Bacteria > Chloroflexota > Anaerolineae > Anaerolineales > JABWBV01 > JALUWE01. The sequence continues at coordinate 12,676 of JALUWE010000066.1, forward strand.
ACTCGCCAAAGCCGATGTTTTCGTCGGTCACGTCCGCGTCCTGGAATTCGAGGTACACGCCCTCCCAGGGTTCGGAATTGGTAGCGTCCAGGTCGTCGAACTCGTCGGTGCCCAGCACATCCGGGCCGGGGAGCGGGTTGCCGCTGCTGAGCACCTGCACCGCGTCCGCGCCGCCGGTGACGACCAGCTCGGTCAGGCCGAAGAATTCGGTGACCGTGCCGAGCACGCGCACTTTTGTGCCGCGCGGGTACACGGCGGCGAAATTACCGGCGTCGAAGACTGGCAAGCCGCTCCAAGGGCCGCCCCCGGCGGCTTCGATCACCATCAAGCGGTTGGGGTTGTCGATCTCGCCCGGTTCGGAGGTCACGATACCCTCCACCCAGACGGTCTGGCCTTCGAGCGGAGAGGCATCATCCGTATCCGGGTCGGTGACGAATTGAATCGTCTGGATAGTCACCAGCGGGTAGACGATGGTCTGCACCTGTGCGGTGTTGTTGGCCGGATCGTCGAAGGGCGCAGCGGTGGAGGCGGTGATGAGGTTGGTCAGGGCGAGGCCGCTGGTGGCGCTCACGTCCACGGTAACGGTCAGGTTGAAGGTGGTCAGCGTTCCCGAGGGCACGTCGCCGAAATCCCAGACATACACGCCGGGGAACGGGTTGGCAGGTACGAGGCCGCTGTCGTCGGACAGGTAGGTGGTGCTGACGGGCAAGGTGTCGGTCAGCAGGGTGTTGGGCGCGGAAACCACGCCGCGCGCCTCCAGGGTGATGGTGTAGACGATCACATCACCGATCACCCCAAAGGCTGGGCCTTGTTTATCGATAACCAGATCACCGGGGGTGATGCCCGTCGCCCACTGGCTGGTGTTGTTGCCGGGCGTCAAATCGCCATTGGTGCCTGTAATCGCGACCGTGTTGGTAATCGGTGTTCCCAGGGGGGCGGCGAGAGAAACGAGCGCAACCAGGTTGAAGTTCTGGCTGGCATTCAAGTTGACTGTACCTGCACTCCAGGTGATCACACCGGTGGCGCCCAGGGAGCAGGCCGGGCAGGGCAGGCCGCTGTCATCCGAAACGTAAGACACGTTGGCGGGCAGCACGTCGGCGATGACCACGCCGGTCGCGTCGCTCACGCCGCTGTTGGAATAGGCGATGGTGTAGGTGATCAGCGTGCCGGGCAGGGCCAGCAGGGGGCCGGTTTTGTCGACGGCCAGATCGGGCCGGCAGAGGTTGGCCGCGCCGGGGGTGGGGAGTTCCTGAATGTAGGCAGCGGTATTACGCGCCCCGCCGGAGCCGTTCGGGCAGCGCTGGTTGGAGTGTGTGGCACTGCTGCCCGCTCCCCCTTCGTTGACCTGCGGCTGCCCGGGATTGAGTAACACCAACAACCCTGCATCGTCGGCATCGTTGGTGTCGTACACGATGGCATCGATCAGGTTGGCGGTGGTGACCGGGGTGTTGTCGGGGAAGTCGGTGTCATTCCCCACATACAAGGCGACCGCGTCCGCGCCGTTCTGGATCAGGTTGGTGTTGGGGGTGACGTCCAGGTCGCAATTGGGGACATTGCCCGCGTCGCCGCACAATACGAAGTAGCCGTTGGCATCGGTGGATTGCCCGTCCAGATCAAAGGCTTCGTAAGAAACGTCGCCATTGCCGTTGAAGAAGACCAGCACCATGCCATCCAGCGCGGTGTTCCCCGTGCCGCCGTCATACAACTCGACGAACTCGGCCGCATCTATACTGGTCTGGTCGGCATCTACTTCGTTGATGATGACATTGCTCCCCGCGGGAGCCGCCTGGCTGTTTTCGGCCTGGGCCGTGCCGGGCGATAAGGACAAAAAAACGGCTGCGGCCAGCAATCCCGCGGCCACCACAGCCGGTATGAGTGCGTATCGACGAAGTGCGTGCATGAATGGCTCCTTGCTCGAAAGTTGGAAATCATTACCCGAACGCCACCGCGTAAAGTTCGGTGGTCTTGCCCCCGTAACCGTCTCTTTACGATCCGCAATGATGGTGAAATAACAGAACTTACGCAGTTGAGACCTCACAGGTCTACTACCACACGATGCAGGAAGACTTTACCCAAAGTCGATTGAGACCTGCGAGGTCTTGAGACCTCACAGGTCTACTACTAGACCTGTGAGGTCCGGGTGCGACTTTTCAAGTGCGTAAGCCCTATGAAATAATACCTTAGCCCTATGATTATGGCAAGTAAAAATCGCTGCAAGGATTTATGCGGAGTGCAAAAGCACACTCCGGGAACACAGAGCACAGCTATGATGAAAGTCAAGAGCAGGACTTACGCAGTTGGGAACTGTGCACACCCGTCATTCCGAGGGCACGCAGTGCCCGAAGAATCCCCCCCCCGCCATCGCCGAGATTCTTCGCTCCCGTTGGTCGCTCAGAGAATGACACGGGAAGCAAGCCGGTCGCCCCGACCTGCAATAACCACGCCCCGAACAACCATCCCCGGTCCCCGGTCGAATAACACAAGCAACAGTTGGCATGAACTGCGTAAGTACTGTTAATAAAATCCCACTTTTGGATCGATGTGCCGTGCCCAGGCGTCGATGCCGCCGGCCAGGCTCCACACGTCTGTCCATCCTTGTTGGCGCAGCCAGGCTGTTACCTGCGCGCTGCGCACCCCGGTATGGCACATGACGATGATTTTGGCATCCTTTTGACGCACGTTTTCCGGCAGCCCATCCAGCAACTCGCGCGCCAAGCGGCTGAGGGGGACGGAGGTGACCCACTCATCAGGCAGCTTTGCCCGTAAGAGTTCGTGCGGCTCTCGCACGTCCATCAGGATAACATCTTCTCCGCTCTTTAGCTTTTGCGCGGCTTCCTGCACACTGATTTCCGGCGCGTTATAGGGATTTGCCATTGCTCGTTCTCTCCCGGATTAGGATTTTGAGGCAGCTATTCTAACTCAAAATCACTGAAGATCAACACGTTCAAAGCCGGCAGGAAATTCGCCAGGCTGGCGAATTTTTCTTGCTCGCTCAGATTGGGATTTGCGCGGCGAATGATGCGGGAGGCCAACTCGATCTTGCCCCGGTCGATGGTTTTGCGCTCGATTTCGCCGCGCAACTGCCCCGTGGACACGCGGCGGATTCTGTGATAGTTTTTGCGTCGCCAGGGGATGACGATCTCGCGCACCAATTGAACTGCCTCTGCGGCCCCATGGCTGCTGATTTGCAGCGGCTCCGGCCCTTGAATGGACAGGATGCCGATCTTTTGGAGCGGCAGGCCTCTCAATTCGTCGATTGCATTTTGAATGTTGATGATCGCGTTCAGATAGGGCGCCAGATGACCGGCTAGCCTGTTGGGGGTAAGTACTTCTGGAGGAGTGCCCGCCCCGGGATGGGTGACCAGCTTGAAGCGCGTGATCCTGGGCGCTCGGGAGGAGACTTTTTCTTCGACTGGTGCAGGGGCCGTATCCCGCGGGGAAAGGCGCCGGATGAGGGTGTTCAGTTTCTCGCGGCTGATGGCGTTGGCTTCGTTCGCTTTAAGTTCCCCGGTCTCGAGCAGGCGCGCGATGAGCATCTTGACCGCGGTCTCGATATCGACTGTCTCCTCTCGCGCGCCAAAACGAGATTGTTTACGCCTCATTCGATCACATCCACCACAGTGCCCGCTCCTTCCGCGAACCACGCTTGCGGGCCGTTTTCGGGCAAGGTCCAACGAAAGAGCCATTTTGCCTCGTCCGGGCGCATATTGACGCAGCCACTGCTCATGGGGGTGCCAAAATTGTCGTGCCAATAGGTGCCGTGAAACGCCACCCCGGTCGAAACAAAAAAGGAACACCAGGGTACACCGGGCAATTCGTAGGCGTAGATGTCGTTGGTCAACTCCCCGTCGCCCATGTGGCGTACCGGCATCTTCCAGGCGATGCGGAAGCGGCCCGATGGGGTGATGCGCGGGATGCCGTTATCGGTCGGGCCGCCTGCCCCGGTGGAGACCTCCGTATGGAACACGGCCTGATCGCCTTCGTAGCAGGTGACGGTTTGGTCGGGCAAGGAGACCACGATGCGCTTTTCGTCCGCGGGCACATCGGGCGATAGCGGGGAGACCTCCTCTGCCGGAACAGGGCGCAAATGCGTGGCCCGCACGTAGTATTTCACCCCTAGCAGGTCGTCGGTGAGCTGGTACCACGTCTTCCCGTCCGGGCCTTGGTCTATTCCAGTCACCCAGTGCATGGAGCGATAATACAGCCGGTAGAGCTTTTGCCATCCTTGCGAGTGGGTGGGGCGCATCGCGCGGGTGTAAGGGACGGTTACTTCGGCCAGTTGGCCTTTTTCGGGCAGGTTGGTGAGTACCGGGTAGTTGAGTTGTGTTTGCACGATTTGGATGTATGCGCTGTGGATGTATCCGCCCACGATGCGGTACCAGCGCGGGTTGTGAAGCGGCCCATCGGGAGAGACGATCTGCTCGAGCAGGGGAATGATCTCGTCCTTTCGGCGCCAACCGATCTTTTTCCCGCGCAAGGATGGCTGCGCGCGCACGCGGATGGCGTCACCGGTCACGCGGCCATATCCAAACAGAGGAACGCGGTCGTCCTTGGGCAAAAATGAGCGAAAGGCCAGTGAGCTGAACGCGCCCAGGGAGAGCAGGCTTGCCTGTAAAAATTCGCGGCGAGTGATGCGTCTTCTTCCGACCATAAAACAAGTATAGCACAAGAACGGATTGACTGCGCGTTTCAGAAACGGTATAGTAAGGGGTAAACGCATGTTACCCGGAAAGGAGCGGCTGGATGCGGTTCGAGGCCAGTGTCCCCCCAAAATATCTGCTATCCTCTCGCGAGTTTGAGCCTGCTTATTTGCAACGCTACCGTTCGGGGGAATTACAGGCGCGGGTGCTGGAGGCGTTGGAAGATTTGCGCGAGTGCAGAATCTGCCCGCGGGATTGTGGCGTGGACCGGCTGGCGGACAAAACCGCGGCCTGCCATACCGGGAGGTACGCGCAGGTGTCCAGCTATTTCCCGCATTTTGGGGAGGAGGACTGCCTGCGCGGCTGGCGGGGCAGCGGTACGATCTTCTTCTCGATGTGCAATTTGCGCTGCGTGTTTTGCCAGAACTACGACATCAGCCAGGCCAGAAAGGGCTTGGAAGTCACTCCGCAGCGGCTGGCTAAGATGATGCTCGAATTGCAGGCCGCTGGTTGCCATAACATCAACTTCGTGACCCCAGAACACGTGGTTCCCCAGGTGCTGGAGGCGTTGTTGCTGGCGGTAGAAGGCGGACTGCGCCTGCCGATTGTGTATAACACCTCGGCATACGACTCGATGGAAAGTCTGCGCTTGCTGGACGGGGTGGTGGATATTTACATGCCGGATTTCAAAATCTGGGACCCTGGCAACGCGTTGCGTTATTTGCTCGCCAAAGATTATCCCCAGGCAGCCAGGCGAGCGATCAAAGAGATG
>JALUWE010000067.1 GCA_027019845.1 Anaerolineales bacterium
TACAGAGGCCGGCTGCCCAATGGGGGCCGCCTCCGTCTGCGCTTTTTCTCGCAGGAGTTTGGTAATCAGGTGCTCCATCATCAGATGTACGTCTTCCACATGTTCGATCAGGTTGCTGGGCACGTGAAGATCAATGTCTACCAGTTTGCTCAGCTGCCCGCCATCGAAGCCGGTAAAGCCAATGGTAATGGCCGGCACCTGGTTGGCAAAGCGGATCGCCTCGACCACATTGGGCGAATTTCCGCTGGTGGAAATCCCGATCACGACGTCGCGGGGCTTGACGAAACTGGCCAGTTGCAGCAGAAAGACGTTCTCATACCCGTCGTCATTGGCATAGGCCGAAAAAATCGCCATGTTGTCGGCCAGTCCGATCACCCGAAAGTCAGGCCAGCCGGGATGGCGGGTGTTTTTGGCCAGATCACACACAAAATGGGAGGCGGTAGATGCGCTGCCGCCGTTGCCCATGATGAAAATCGTCCGATTGTCCATGCGGGCCTGGTGGAGGATCGCGATCACCTCGGCGATGAGATCGTGGGGCAGTTGGTCGAGGGTGTTCTGAAGATCGGAGATGTAGTGCTGGATGGGGTTCATTGGTTTGGTCTCACCGCGAGTAATTGAAGATCACTTTTGTGCCGTCGGCCTCCAGGCGAAAGGGTAGCTCTTGGAGGTTGGGTAACGCGGCGCGCAGGTTCTCCTGTTTGCCGCGCGGGCAATAGAACAAGATGAACCCGCCACCACCCGCGCCGGTGATTTTTCCGCCCAGCGCGCCGGCGGCTCTGCCTGCCTGGTAGAGTTGATCGATATAGCCGTTGCTGATACCGCTGGCTAAGCGTTTCTTGAGTTGCCAGTTCTCATGCAAAATTTCACCGATGGCATCCAGGTTTCCGGCCAACAGTTCAGCGCGGGCGGTGTAGGCTAATTTCGTCATGGCGCGCAACACAGCAACACGGTCTTTGATGTTTCGTTTTTGCTCCGTCAAAACGGAAGCCGACCGGCGGGTTGTGCCGGTATAGAAGAGCAGCAAGTTTTCCTCGAGTTGGCGTTTGAGATCGGGGGACAGATCGACTTTTTGCACGCAAATTTCGCCGCTGGTTTTGAATTCCATAAAACGCAACCCGCCGTAGGCGGCGATATATTGATCCTGAACCCCCATCGGTTTCCCCAATCGTTCGATTTCGATCTCGCAGGCCTGGCGGGCCAGCCGCTCTTCCGAAACATTCTCCCCTAAAAAAGTGTACATGGCGTGCAGCGCACCCACCGTTACTGTGCTGGAGGAACCCAGGCCGGACCCCTGGGATGGGATGTCTCCCATGGTGGTGATCTCAACACCGCGCTCAATTCCGGTGATACAAAATGCCTCGCGGATAAGTTCATGTTGGATTTCCGCAACGCTATCCACCATTTCTGTCTGGGTGTAGCCTACGCGCAGTTTGTCGTCGAAGCGCTTCTTGATGGTTACGAAAATGTACTTGTCGATAGCCGTACTGAGGACGCACCCCCCCTCTTCCAAATAATACGACGGGAAATCGGAACCGCCACCAAAAAAGCTGACACGTAGAGGCGTTTGGATGATGATCATGATGTTGAAGGGTTTCCTGGTCCCTGGCAGTACTGACGCACTTCAGGCCTGCTGTTTCTTATGTCATTCTGAGCGGCCAGCTGGCCCATGTGTCATTCTGACAGAGCTTATGCAGGTGCTCGTAATGACACCAAACCCGTCCTTGAGTTCACCAACTGCGCAAGTCCTGTCAATAGGCCCCGGTACCTTTTATTACGACCGGAATGGTCTGAAAGAGAATTTGCAAATCCAGCCAGATGCTCCAATTGCGAATATAGTACATATCCAGGTTGACGCGTTCCTGGTAGCTCAGATCAGAGCGCCCGCTCACCTGCCAAAGCCCCGAGAGACCCGGTTTTACGGTAAGCAGGTTCATGTTCCACTTGTGGTATTTGTCTATCTCTTCGGGAGAGATGATGCGAGGGCCTACCAGGGACATCTCCCCGCGCAAAACGTTGAAGAGCTGCGGTAATTCATCCAGGCTGGTCTTGCGCAGGAAGCGCCCCACACGAGTTATGCGGGGATCGTTCTTCAGTTTGTGGTTTTCGGCCAGTTCCTTCTGTAACTCAGGGTATTGTGCCAATATTTCATCGCCATTCACGTACATGGTGCGAAACTTGAAGGCATCGAATTCCTCTCCATTGACTCCCATGACACGCCGGCGGTAAATGGCCGGGCCTGGAGAATCCAGTTTGATGGCCACTACCAGCAACAAGAACAAGGGGGAGAGCAGCACCATGGCAGGAATGATGACACAGTAATCCAGAAGGGCTTTGAGGAAAGATTCAACGCCTGTCAATCTCACCGGGTTGACGGAAACCATCGGCACATAGGCAATTTCTTGTACTACCAGCCCGGTAGTAAGCGTTTCATACAGCCCCGAAGAGAGGCGAACGTTGATGCTATCATCCAATCCATAGCGCTGGAAAATTTCCAGCAGTTTATCGCGGGTCGAAATTGCACTGCTTGCCAGGATCAATTCATCCACTTCATAAGCCTGGATAACCTGGTCTATTTGTTCGAGATTCCCCAGCACCTTTAAGTTCTGGAAAACGGTCTTCCCTACAGCCACCTTTTTGTCAATGAACCCCCGAACACGTAGTCCGGCATGTCTTTGTTGCAAAAATTGGTTGGCCAGGGATAGGCCCTCGTTGTTCGCCCCAACGATTACAGCATTGGAGACAAAATAGCCGTGTTTGCGCAACTGGAAGACCACGCGGCGAATAATGAAACGTCCCAGCGAGGTGAACAAAAACACAAAAGCCCAGGACATGAACAGCCACCCGCGCGCCAGGCGAAAATTCGGCTCTGTGAAGCTGGCTGCAATGATCAAAAACATCCCAAACATTGTGGAGTTAAATAGCATCGAATACTCTTGCATCCCCGTGAGGAGCTTTTTCCGATCGTATAAGCCCTCCACGGCAAAAACAAGCAACCATAAAGGCATCAAGATCATGATGACCTTCTGATAAAAACCAACCGACGAGTATCCATCTAAGTTGAAAATGGGCAATGACATCTCGAAACGAATGAAATATGCCAGCCGAAACGCGATGGACAACATCAACAAGTCGCTAAGAATCAGAATTATCGTGAAGATGCGCCACTGTACGTCCCGGGACAAACTTGGGCTTTTGCGCAAATATTTCGTTGGGGTGTGTGACTTTACTAAGGAGTGTTTCATAAGTTATTGCCTCGTTGTATACATGATGTGAGATGTCTCCACTGACAGCCCCGGTTGGCGATTGCCTCTCCGTTGTACAGGCACGCTCCGCCCTTCCGACATACGCGGATTTGTGGGCAGCTATTTTCAACTAACTCAAACATGGAACAACTCCCCCTTCCTTTCACATGTTTTGTTAGAAGTTGTTCAGTCTACAGGAAACGAGGAGGATAATTCCCTGTGGTACTGCATCAAAAAATTTGGCCGAGGGCCAGATCAAATACACAACCTCAAAGCTGGAAAAACTTTTTATTATATGGATGCAACACTCTCAGCAGATCGAAATCCTGAACACTACAAGACTTCGGAACTCTCCGAGAGGAGGTGGAAGTTAGCATCACCTGGATCTGCATGCGTTTCCTGCTGCCCCATGCGTTTGACAAAGCCTCGAAGTCCACAATTTCGATCTCCTCACATTCCGCCGACAGGCTCGAGGAAACACAGCAATGATCGTCTTGAAAATTTTGATGGGTACAAAGACAGCACGTAGAAAAAAAGCAACTTTATTTCCAACAGCGATTCACACAGGCACAGTTTTTACATCGTTCTGATACTTACACGATCTGATGCCTGGCAACAAATCACTTCCTCAGCGAAACATATGCCTGGCAGGGTTGTGATCGCGATGGAGCATACGGATTTATGGAGTTGAATTTGAAGTCTGCCCCCCCCGTAGATACCGGTTCCATAAACTCGGATCAACACAATCTTAAAAGTGCCGTTTTACTATTAGCATTATACGTTCGATGATTCCCAAGCGAGATAGGTAATTCCTACTAAATCGGAGAGTCGAGTTGTCCTACAATGTCAATGACTCTTGCACTTTGCCCGCCTGGAAAGCTAAATGCTGGCGTCCTTCTGAGGAATAGCGAAGAATCTCGGCGCTGGTGGGGGGAATGGAGACGGGGGACGGGGGACCGGGGACGGTTGTTCGGGGCGTGGTTATTGGGGTCGGGGCGACCGGCCGGTCGCCCTGACGGTCGTTGTGTTCCGGATTCTTCGGTCGCCGTACTTCCTCAGAGAATGACAGGAGAGGGTGTCATTCCGACCGAGCTTACGCAGGTGTTCGTAAGGCACAAACCAGCACCTGATGAGTTCACCACTGCGCGGGTAAGTGACACATGTTAACGAACTCGCCCCACCATCACTTACTCCATGACACTACCTCCGCAGGAATACGCATTTTGTTTCTTATCCCGAATTGACGTGCCGATACACCCGCTTTCCAAAGCGCGAAAGCATAACGCCCCCAAAACTAATCAAACCTACCCCTAACGACAAAATCCAGCCGATGCAAGGGATGAAACCCAAAAAGAACCCAATGCTGAACGTCACGAAGGTGAGCACCAGCGTACCCACGCCCGCTGCCAGGGGAGGCGACCACTCCCGCTGAAAGGTGCGCGCCAGGCGAGTGCCTACCTCAAGCCCCAACGAAATCCAACCAAAAATTCCTGCCGCACACACCAGCACAAAACCCACAAAACTGATCGGGCTGAGCAAAATGGTAATTGCCAGCAAAAAAAGCACGGGAGCCACGACAATGAACGTCATCAGCCCCACCAACCCGGACAACGTTGGCTGCGACACAATCGTCCGGCTGACGTTGCGGGCCGCTTCATCCCAGAACATGACCACCAACACTGCCAGCGCGGAGAAAGAAAACAACACAAACAGCGACCATAAAACATCCCCCAGGAGAGCCGCCACTCGCCCCTCCCCGGTCGGACGGGTGGGCATTGCAGGGGAGGGGGCCTCTTCACCCAAGACCTGTGCGTCCTCTTCCTGGGTAAGCGAGCCGCCCACCACGCTCTCATCCATGAACGCTCTGGCAAAGACGCTGCCAGGGAGCGCAAAAAAGGCCACCGTCAAGGCCAGCAGGAAAACCAATTTCGCCAGGAATCGCACAAAACGGGCATTGCTGCCCGTTTTGTCTTCGGTGAAAGTCATGCCCATTGATGATACCCCTGGTAATAGGCCAGTTTTCGTAAAGTTTTCAGCCAGAGGATAGCCGCACCGCCTATCAGGGCGAACACGCCCATCCAGAGTGGGAAAGGCACTGCCGGGGGCAGGGTCTGCAATAAATCGATGAAAATCCCTTGCGCAAATTGGAGGAAAAGCAGCCAATCGATCACTTGTTCTATCCAACCGGAAACCAAACCCATCAGCGAGTGCCATTGGCGGAGCAGAAAGGAGAAAAACAAAACGAACGCGAAACCCGCCGCGCTGGCGCTGAGGATAAAGAAAGCCCACGACAGCCGCCGGTCCTGAATTCGTTGGTGGGTTTCCAATCGTTGCTGAAAACGGTCCAAAAAACCGGGAGCGGGCGCAGCCGTCTCAACATCTTGGAGCAGGTGCTGAACCTGTGCCCAGCCTCGCTCTAATCGAGAGCAACGGCCACAATTTCGGATGTGTGCCTGCAAAGCATTTTCGGCTCGCAAGGACAAAGGTTGATCAGAGAGCATCCAGGTCTCAAAGCGATTGTGCTTCATAAGGCATTCTTTGCACCGGTAAGGGTTGGGGTTCTTGCGCCGCCCAGGCACGAGCCAATGCTCGCCTGGCCCTGTGCAAGCGGCTTTTGACCGCGCTGTTTGTCAGGGAAAGCACCTCGGCAATTTCATCGTAAGAGTAATCGTACCAGTATCGTAGAATCACGGCTGCTCTATCCTTCTCGTTCAGGGTCGCCAGCAACCGGCGCACTTGATCCCGGCGTTCGTCCATCACCAGTCTGGTTTCTGGCCCCGGCCCCTTTTCGGAAACGTCAAGATACGGCATGGCGTCGAAAGAAAGGGTCAACAAGCGGCGTTTCCGTAGTTGATCGATGCAGTAATGGGTAGCGATGGACAGTATCCAGGTGGAAAATTTCCGTTTTTGGTCGTAGCGGTCGAGGGCTTTGTAGGCCCGCAAAAAACTCTCCTGGGCTGCATCTTCCGCGTCACCGGGGTTGCCTAACATACGGTAACACAAGTTGTATACCGCGTTTTGATATTTTTCTACCAGATAGGCAAACGCGTTTTTGTCACCTTGTCTGACTCTCACAACCCATTCTAATTCATCCTCATGGGTTGCTTGGGGGGTTGCAAACACAGCTTACTCTCCTGTACGCATCGAAAAGGTAAAGGTTGCGCAGGGCGGTTTGGTTTGACCAGCTTTCCCTGCAAGGATATAATCTCGAAGCGCATTGTAGGAAAATCTGCTCGCACATTCCCCCAAATAAAAAGGGTTACCAGATGCCCCGATTGACGAAACTATACACCCGCAAAGGGGATGATGGCACCACCGCCCTGGGCGGGGGCAAGCGCGTTCCCAAAGATGATCTACGCGTACAGGCTTATGGCACAGTCGATGAATTGAACGCGGTGATCGGGATGGCGCTGGCGCATGGATTATGCCAACGCCTGGCCCAGGAACTTGCCAGCATTCAAAACGAGCTTTTTCACCTGGGTTCGGATTTGTCTTTTCCCGAAGCGGAGAAGGAAAAATTTCGCCCCCCCCGGATCGAAGCCCGCCACGTGGAAAAACTGGAAAGGTTGATCGACGAATTCAATCAAATCACCGGCCCATTGAAGAATTTCATTTTGCCGGGCGGATCACCAGGCGCGGCGCACCTGCACCTGGCGCGCACAGTGTGCAGGCGAGCCGAGCGGGAAGTATGCGCCCTCTCGCGGCAGGAAGCGGTGGGCGCGCACGTGATCCCCTACCTCAACCGGCTTTCGGACGCGCTCTTTTCAATGGCGCGCTACGAAAATCACCAACTGGGAGTTGCCGAGCCGTTGTGGGACCCTGAGAAGTAAGTGGGCAGTGTTCAGTGGTCAGTGTTCAGTGTTCAGTGGTCAGTGGTCAGTGGTCAGTGGGCAGTGGGCAGTGTTCAGTGTTCAGTGGTCAGTGGTCAGTTTCTGTCGCCCCCAGGGTATTCGAGTGCATTCGTGCCATTCGGTGCGAAAAATGCAGGTTTCGATAATCCCCTCAATGCGTCCAAAAGGCAAAGTTCATCACGTAGGCCATGAACCCCACCAGGGCCACCGCGGAGAGGGAGAGCGCGTTCCAGTTGGGTTTGGCGCCGTTGGCGATGCGGGCGACGTACCACACCTGTAACAGCCCCAATGGCAGGGGAAGCAATGCCGGAAAGGTGGCAAAGGAGGGAAATCCAAAAATAGCAGCCAGGCCGACCAGCAAAAACGCACCCAGCACCAGAATATTGTGCGCTATCATGGCATTTTCCCAGCCCATGCGGACGGCGAGCGTGCTCTTTTGGTATTTGACCCGTGTGGCGTAATGGGGCAGGTCGAAGATCAGGGTAAGCGCCAATAGCAGCAAGGTGATCGGGAAGGTTGCCATCGCCAGCACGCGGTGAAATTCGCCAAATTGGAGCAAAAAGGCAAAGAGTGGGAGTATGTTGGACAATAAAACCGCAATAGTCAGTTCACCGTACCCTCGGGAGGCGAGCTGTACCGGCGGGGTGGCGTAGAACACTCCGCCCAGCACCCCGATGATCAAGGTGGTAAACGTGGGAGGGGTCAGGCGTCCTGATGAGATCAGCAATACCGTGAGAGAGGCCGCGACAGTCATAAAGGAGGCCGACCCCAGCAACAATCCCGAGCGATAGGGGAGCAGGTCGAACAGTTTTTTCCCCATTTTTTCGACAGCCAGTTGCAGATCAAAATACCGCGTCAGCAAATAAACGCCCAGATGGAAGGAGACCACCCACATCTTACCCAGCCAGTATACGCCCCAATCGAACGGCGCGCCCAGATAGCGCGCGATGCCGGCGCCCAGCATGTACAATACCACAACCGCGGCTAGCACCAACAGCCAGACGTATCGCGAAAACAATCGGTAGAGGTTAGCAAACATAAAGTGCAACGCGAACCGAGATTTACAACCCCTTGAGCAGCTTACGGATGTCCCGCTGATGCAGTTGCACATGGCGGTACATCAGTTTGAGCATATCTGCAATCTGCGATTCGCCCAGCCAGGGGTGACGGCCTGTTTTTTGCAGGTCTTCTTCCGAGAGCGCAGACACCCACCGCACTGTGACGGCACGCCGCTCAGAAAACATGGCGATCAAATCAGAGGGGGACTGGTCTTGCGCTTGCTGTACTTTATGCTGATTGTAGCGGTCCAGATCAAAATCCTCCGGCACCCCTTCCCCTCCAGAAACGATGTGCGCAACCATGCGGTAGATGCCGTCTTCGGATTGGGCGATGTGGGCCAATATTTGCCGGATACTCCAACTTTCGCCATCGGTGTACACCTGGCGTTCCCATTGGTCGGGAGGGATGGCCTCGAAGAAGGCGACTGTTTGCTGGCCCTCTTCTCGCAGGCGTTGGGCGAGCTTTTGAGGGGAGAGGGACATGGGGACACTCCTATTTTCGGAACAGGTTGGAGACGAAGAACCACAAATTGGCAGGGCGTTCGGCCAGGCGGCGCATGAAGTAGGGGTACCATTCGCTCCCATAGGGTACGTAGATGCGAACCGGGTACCCCTCGGCACGCAGGTTCGCCTGCAAATCCCGGCGGACGCCATACAGCATTTGGAATTCGATAGCTTCCTTCGGCAGCCCTGCTTTTTCCAGTTTGGATTTTGCGTGCTCTATACGAGCTGCATCGTGAGAGGCGATAGCCGGAATAGGGGGCATTCTACCATCTGAGCGGGAGAGAGGCGCCCCATTTTCTGACGCGCCCCGGATCAAAACCTCCGTCAGGCGGTCGAAATTGGCGTTTACATCGCGTTTTTTGGGATAGGCTATCGTTGGGGGTTCGCGGTACGCGCCCTTGACGAGGCGCACACGCGCGCCGCTTTGCATCAGTTTTTCCGTGTCCGCCACGCTTCGATACAGGTAGGATTGGATCACCACGCCGACGTTCTCGAACCCCCGGCTGCGCATCCACTCAAAAAGGGTGAGCGTTTGATCGACGTAGAAAGATTCCTCCATGTCGATGCGCACAAACACATCGAACGCCTGCGCATAACTCAAAATATAAGCCAGATGTTCGGCGCACAAGATTTCGTCCACAGCCAGCCCAATTTGGGTCAATTTGATAGAAATCCCGGACTGCAATTGGTGGCAAACAATGGCATCAATCGCCTGGATGATGTGACTTACAGCATTGCGGGCTTCCTGTTCGCTGGTCGTGTGTTCGCCGAGATGGTCGAGGGTGGCAAACAAGCCTCTTTTATTCAAAACTTCGATCACCCCGACAGCATGGTCCAGGGTTTCACCGGCCACAAATCGTGAAGAAACCCGCCAGGCTAAACTCCAACCCGTAAACAGCCGGCGGGCCCAACTCGCATGAGAAAGGTAAATCAACAATGTTCGTAACATTGAAACCCTCCATGAGAACGCAATTCGCTCCTGAAAGACAAAGGCCGCGACTGATTCTAGCATAAGATTTCCGGCCTCGCTGCGAAATCGCTACGCTGGCTTCTCAGAGGTGAAATGATATAATAGCCACCGTTCAATACGGTATAGATGCTCCCATGACTAATCTCAATGACCTCAGCGAACGAGAACTGGAAATTCTGCAGCTGGTCGCCACGGGGAAAAGCAATAAGGAAATCGCCCAGGCGTTGCACATCAGTACCAATACGGTCAAAGTCCACTTACGCAACATTTTTGCCAAACTGGAGGTTTCCTCTCGAACCGAGGCCTCGCTTTACATTCTCCAGGCGCAAAAGCAAGCAGAACCGGAGCCGGACGAGCCGCACCAGGCGTTCCCCGAGCCAGTGGTTGCGGACCAGCACCAGGATGCCCAAACGCGTTCCGTCCATCTGCGCCCCTGGCAGTGGGTTGTGCTGGGGATCAGCGCGGTGGCCGTACTCCTGGGTCTTGGTGCGGGGTTGAGCCGCGCTTTTCAACCCGCGCCTACGCCGACTGCCCCTGCTCAGTCCGCCTTCCCGGACCCATCCGCCGCGGCAAACCGGTGGGAAGCAAGAGCGCAGATGCCCTCCGCTCGCAGCAGCATGGCAGTTGCCTTTTACGAAAACGCTATTTACGTGATCGGTGGCGAGAACGAACAGGGGGTGTTGTCCGATGTTTTCCTGTACCAACCGGAAACGGACATCTGGCAATCGAGCACCCCGAAACCTACCGCGGTGGCGGATGTCCAGGCCGCCGTGATCGGAGGGAAGATATTCGTCCCAGGCGGGCGGCTGCCATCGGGCGAAGTGACCGATGTGCTGGAAATTTACAATCTCCGCGAAGATACGTGGGAAACCGGCGCGCGGCTGCCGATCCCCTTGAGCGCGTACGCGCTGGTCGCTTTCGAGGGCCAGCTTTACCTGTTCGGCGGCTGGGATGGGCAAAATTTTGTCGATACGGCACTCAATTACAACCCCAACCTGGATACCTGGACAACAATGACCGCGCTGCCCTCCAAACGCGGCTACTCGGGCGCGGCGGTGGCGGGCGGAAAAATATTCGTGTTCGGCGGGTTCGACGGGCAACAGGCACTGGCAACCAATTTCATCTACCTGCCCGATCTGGACCGGGCGGAGGCGTACCCCTGGAAGGAGGCCGCTCCGCTGCCCGAGGGGCGTTACGCGATGGGCGTGGCCACCATTGCGGACGTGATTTATCTCATCGGCGGGCAAGGCGGAGAGGGCAGCACGTTTTCACAAATGGAATACTTTCCCGTAGATGACCGTTGGCAGATCAACGAAAACCCGCTGGCAGAAACGTGGTCGAATCTGGGGGTGGTACCCTATGGGACGCAGCTCTACGCCATGGGGGGGCTATTGGATGGCCAGCCCACCGGGCGTAATCTGGTGTATCAGGTGCTGTTCGTGGTGGTGATTCCGGTGGTGAGGTGAGAGCAACAGGGATTGTTCCTAGCATCTGTTCGCTAGAATTTTAAGATAGATGCCTTCCAGCTTGGTAGCTAATTTGTTCCAAGAAAAGACAGTCTCCGCTGCCTTACGGGCAGACAAACCCATCGCTCGGATTTGTGCGGGATTTTGGAGTAACTCCAGGGTGTGTTTGGCGAAGTCGTCTATATTTGGCCGGGCGATCACCCCAAGCCGATTCTGCTCTACAATCATCCTCAGATCGCCGACATCCGTTGCAACCGTTGGGCGAGCAACGGTCATGTAATCATTGAGTTTGAATGGTAGGCGTCCACGATTTGCGCCACTATCTCGCAAAGGCAGCCAGCAAATATCGCAGGCAGATAAATATGTGTAGATTGCATTCAAACTGAGCGGACCTGTACGGATGATAGTTTCAGGGCGTATCACCCAATTTTCTATAGGGCGGTTGAAATATCCCACTAACAGCAGCTTAACATTAGGGTTGTGTGAAAGCACTTGGTTGTAGGCCAGGGCCATAAACCGGGCGTCCTGATGATATGTGCCACCAACGAAGCCGATGATTCGAGGTTTGTTGGGCAGTCCTGATTGCTGCCGGGCTATGTGCATGTCTATGGGCTTGAAGGCAACATTAGAGCCATTATGGAGGATGTGAATCGATTCTGCTGGCACACCGCATGCCAGTGCTTTTTGGCGCAAATAGGAATTGATAACCGTTGTGTAATCTGTTTGTAGACGATAATGCGTCTCGAAAAATGTTTCTACGGGACGCACGATGTTGCGTATCAAAGGATTTGGACGTTCTTCGACAGCGCCGCCGCGCCCAAACCAATCTGCCCAATCTAAGACAAGCTTTACATTCTTCTTCCGAGTAACAGCCAACGCGGGCCAGATGACAACGGGACGGGTTTCGAAAGCATGAACAATGTCAAAAGAGAGTTCTTTTAGAAATCTGATGCGTGCTTGCACATTCCACAGGTCCCACCCAGAGCGTAAGGGACCAAACAGCAAATCTGGCGATTCGATTAATTGTACTAACCCCTCTTTGCGCGTTGTCACTCGCAATCGTGCCGTGGGGGAGGTGCTTACGACAACAACGTTGTGTCCTTTCCGCGCAAGCCCTTGTGCAAACCCCATGGCGCGCCAATATGTACCTTTACCGGTCTGGTTGTAAACGAGCATCAAGATACGCATACAGCCTTCCTGGCCGAGTGGGTGTTTACGTTGACTTTACTCACGTAGCCCATCAAGCAATCCACGCCAATAGGCTCGGAGGGCCGCTTGTTTTCCCCGTCTGACCAATCGAAAGGTGGTCTTTAATGCGCTCCCCAAGCGATACGGCAGGATAACGCCCATACACCAGCCACGCCCATATGTTCGGAAGAAACGCACACTGGAACGCGCCATCCAATAGCGTTCAAACGGGGAATCATGGCCCCCACTACTTGTAGCCACTTTGTGCCAGGCATGAGCTTTTGTTACCGTAAGTAAACGTAATTTGGCAAGGCGCACCCGCCGGGAAAAATCCATGTCTTCGTAATATAACCAGTATCCCTCGTCAAACAAACCGACTTTTTGCAGAGTAGCACGGGGAAGCAACAGGATACAACCGGTCAGAAAATCCTGCTCAATAATAGTTGGCAAATTACCCGGATCACGCTGCCCAACATAGGGGTTGCTTTTTTCCAAAGTGCAAGGATGCGTACGTCCACCTAATGACCAGATAATGCGAGGTTTATCGGCATAATAAATCAGCGGGGCTAATGCGCCTACATCCGGTTCAGCATGTTCCAATAAACGCGCCAGGGCATCTCCAGCCAATGTTGCATCATTGTTGATGATGAGTACGTGATCGGCGCCGTTATCTAAAGCGTATTGAATTCCCCAATTGTATCCTTTGCTAAACCCTAAGTTTCTATCAGCGCATAGTAAGGTAATCTGGAACGAACTAGCACGTAGACGACTTACGGATGCATCGGTTGAGCCATTGTCTACTACTACAATCTCATCAGGTGGTCGTGGGGTTTGCAAAGTCAAGGTCTGTATACAGGTAAGGGTATCTTCCGGTCGATTCCAGTTTACTGTAACTGCAATGATCTTGCTTTTCACATTGTCTCCAGGACTTGTACTAATCGTTGCCAGGTAAGTCGATGATCGATATGGCCGCGCGGCGCGCTGACGGCTTTGCTCAAAGCGGTCGCAAAACCGTGAATGTCATTTGCCGATGCAAAAAAGAGAGGGTAGGATTGGGGGACTTCGGAGCGATCCAACGCGGTGTCAGTGGCTGCAATTGGAAGCCCAAATCTCATCGCGGTTTTCAGCGCGCTGCTTTGGGTTGCAGATGTGTAAGGAGCAGCAAAAGCATCCGCAGCAGCAAAGTAGATGCTTAGGCGTTCATTGGGGATATATTCTGCGTGTAATGTGACGTGTTTTTGCAACCCATGTTCTTGCACATAGCGGATGTACGGCGCAATATCTTCCCAAAACTCTCCAGCTACAAGCACGTGGATAGGTGCTCCCTGCTGCCGCAAATATGCCAAGCTTTGTAACAAAAGCATCAATCCCTTATATGGCCGCACAAAGCCAAAAAAGAGCACGATTCGTTCAGAGGCAGGAAGTCCCAGATGGGAGCGTGCTTCGACTTTCGTCACGTGGGATTGGGAAGCAGGCGCGGAAACGGGAAGAGGCGCATAGAGAACGGTAGATTGGGGAAACATCGCTTGTAAACGTTGTTGCTCCTGAACACTAAGGGCCAATAGTTTCGTAGCTTTTGTAAGCGTTCTGTAGGTGATAGCAGCGTCCCATATTTTTGTTTCGTGTGGTAAAACATTATGCACAATATAGACCAGGGGAATATTTGCTTTTCGAAGAATATGCCCGATGGTGAAATTCGCCGGCGCCCAGAAAGTCGTCCACCATTGCATGATCACCATATCGGTTCCGTGAGAGATGATCGATTTGGCCGTGCGCCGCCAGCTAAGCGGTTTCAAGCTGTCCAACAGGTATTCAGCCTCTACGGTTTGTGGCTGTAAGCTGGGATCATGGTCTGTTTGACCTGGATACAGCCATTTTGGGTATTGTCGCTGGTAAGAAATCACGCGGACAGTATGACGCTCCTTTAATGCGTGTGCCAGTGCAGTGGTAAAGTGAGCGATTCCTCCACGGTAGGGATATACCGGCCCAACGAGAGTCAAGTGCATGGCTTTTCTTGTAGAAGGGATGTGTGGATGTATCGGGGGGCGTGCAGCATTGTGGCTGGCAGCAACTCCCGAAAAAGTTTAATCATCCGCAGTGACTACCCGGCTTTTCTGAGAAATATTACCGCGGGGAGCACTTCGACGCTATCGGTGTAAACGCTTCGGCGAAGTGGCCTCCTGCGGCGATGGGAGAAATTGCTTGCATAAAAACGCCACTGCGCAATGAGATGTCAAATAGTTATCATCCGCAATAGAAAGTCAGGGCGAACACATTGTATCATTCAGTATGCGCTGGCTTCGATATAAAAATGACATCCGACCCCAAACAACCCTGCAAGAACACCCTTATCCGTCGCCTGGTGTTCTCTGGGATACTTACCGGTGCCATACAAGTTGATATCCAAACTGCGACATAAGCCGCCCTGTGGGGAGGTGCTACACAATTTCGGTCTACTGAGCTGGTTTGCATATGGCGCCTGGTTATTGGGCTTGGTTTCGGCTTGCGGCAGAGCCGTTTTCTTCCCGTTCGATTGCGGGTGTGATCCGAAAAATCCAAACCCTATCCTGGCGATAGACAAGGCGATAATGCGGGCTGGCAAGTAGATCTTGGGGAGGCAACGCCGGAGAAGTCGAATTGACACGCCCTTGTTGCTGTCCAATGTAAACATACGACAGGCCCAATTTTTGCAGTATTGCCAACGTCTCTGGTGCATCTACTCCCTGCTGACGCAGCGTATTGGTCAATTCCAGCAAACCCTGCCGGAAACCGGCATACGGATCGGACTCGAAGGCATACAACAGGGGGGGGTGACTGACGGCCCGTCCTGTCAATATCGAAAGCCACCATCCGCCATCTGCGCCTACTGCAACATTACCCGAATAGGCGGTGAAGCTTTCAATCAGGAAGTAAGCGTCAGGTGCAGTGTTGTCTCGTATCCATCGTGCGGCGCGTATATCCGGGCGCGTTAACATAGCGTATTTTTGGGGTACTACTTCGTTCAAACGATTGAACATGCCAAACACTCCGATTGCGAGCAAAAGCACAACCAGCCCAGTTGTTTGCCAGCGTGAAACATTGGCTAAGAGGGGCAACGTTGCTCCTAACACAACTGCTACGAGAATATAAACAGCAATCAGCACAGTAAAATAGCTGACAATGATCTTGCCCGGCAATCCCAACCATTGGGGGCAGGCCACTACGATTAGCAATAGCCCCCAGAGCGCGAAAATATTAGCCCACTGACGGCGTTGCCACAGTATGAGTCCCAGACCAAACAAAAAAGCAAGCCACAACCAGGGAGAGATATATTGCCCCAAGCTGTCGATGCCGGCGGGAACACAAACCGTTGACCCCTTGCTTGCAGGGGCGGATGTCAATTGAGTGGTAAAGATGCGCACCAACCGACCAGTAAAAGCACGAAGATACCACGGCATAACCAGCAGCGTTGCAACAACTCCCAACGTGAACATTCCTGTTAGAAGCCGTCGCCAGGTTGCCCGCCTCAGGTATAAGAGCAGATAGGCAAACATTCCAACGATACCCATAATAAGCACGCGGTAATGTGTCAATCCTAACCCACTCCATAGAATAGCACCAATGGTCAATTCACGAGGGTGTAGGGGCGCTTGCCGATCCAACCAATCCCAAGTGAAATATAAGGCAGCCGGCAGAAGAATTTGCCCGGCCAACTGGGTATAACGCCCCCAATTGACATAAAACATTGGCACGGAAGAGAGCAGTCCGGCCACCAGGAGCGCTCCAATCCCTGCCCACTGATTACCGCCGCCTATTTTCCATGCCAGCGGATAGAGCACCAGCACCGCTAATACGTTGAGAATTTGTCCCATCCACAACACGGCAAAACGCGCTTCCAGCCCGGTGCTCCAGGCAAAGATTGCAGCCGCGGTATGAAAACCAAAGTGGTAAGTAAACGTCTTCAAGGGAGCATATGGCGACCACGATTCGAACAAACCAGCATTATCCAGCAACAATTGCGTAATCATCGTATGCTGCATCCCGTCACCCCACATCGCTCCTTCCAGGGTGCGAATACCCCAAAAGCGGGAGAAGACAATCAAGGCCAGAATCAATAGCATCAGCCAGTTCGCAGAGGAGCGGCCAGCCTTCCCCAGCAGCACACCGAATCGTCGTGGGCGATAAGAGCGCTCCGAAGTCGAAGCAACTATTTTTTTTCGCCACAATCCGCCTCTAAGCGCCCTCAATTGCAAAACAAACCACCCCAAAGAAACAATTCCTGGCAAGAAAGCATACCAACGTCCCAGATGAAGAGCAAACGAGTCTGTCCATAATAGGAAAAGTGGGTAAATCGCGAATCCGATGCCTGCTGCCAATGCCAATAGACTCCAAAAGTCGTGCCGTGTTGTTGGGGTTGCATCTTTGTGAGAAGCAGTGTCGGTAATGGGGGATTCTTCTGTTGGTCTTACATTCGTCATACGCCCCCGCAAAACTACCCACCCCGGCAATACGAACAAAAATCCTGCCAGCAGCAAATATCCCCCCCAGGTCAACCATTCGTTCAGAATTCCCAACACCAAAGAGGTGGAATCATATTCCAATAAAAAAGTCAGTTGCGCATCATCATCCGCCTTATCTGCACGGTAGGCGGCGCCATCCAGGTAAACGTTACCCGATGCACGGCCTATTTGTACCGCGCCTTCCCCCTCGAATTCTAATCCAAAATAGTAGTACTGCTGTCGCGAATCGCGCTGTACCGGGAACGTAAAACGGTAAAAACCGGATGTCGTAACCGCCTGCACAGGCAGATAGGCTGTTGCTAAATTTTCTTTTGCTTTAGCATCCTCCCGCAGGTGCAAAATTAGCCGTCCCTGTGCGTTACCGCTAGGAATCAGGTACACCTGCACCCCACTCAGCCCATTGAAATTGGCGACCAATGTTTGTCCAATTTGTTTTCCCGGTTGCAGCACGAAGATGCCGGTACGCTGCGGCTGTTCTGGTCGGACAAAAGGAGCACACGCACTCAACATTGTTCCCACCAGCAACATCAAGCAAAGACGAAAAAGCGGGTTACGTATGTTCATGGATTTGGTAAGTCACTCATTCGAATTGATTTGCGAGCGTGCGTACTGTTTTGAGAGAACGCAGTTGCTCCTTTCGGTTTGCACCGGCCATGTACAGGGTAACACAAAATGCGACTTCAACGGTGGTAAAATAGCTGCCAGCCCATCGCTCATATCAAATACCTTACACAGATGCCGCATCTCTCTACACCTTCCCCTCCACGTTTGCTGGTCATTGGACTGGATGGAGCCACTTTTGACCTCATTTTACCCTGGGTAGCTGCCGGGGAACTGCCTCATATCGGACGACTTATGCGGGCGGGAGCACATGGCCCATTGAAATCCACACTACAACCGGTCACTGCACCGGCGTGGACCAGCGGCATCACTGGCGTGAATCAAGGAAAGCATGGGCTATACGATTTCATACGGAGAAAGCCGCAAGATTACGGCATCGAAGTTACCAATAGCTCTCACGTTCACGCGCCCACTGTATTCGATATTGCCGGCCACTATGATAAATTCGTGGTCTCTATCAATGTGCCATATACTTTCCCCCCGCGGCCGGTCAATGGCATTATGGTTGGTGGCCCTTTTGCAATGGCAGTCACTCCCGAATTAGTGTCTCCACGCTCATTTTACCAAACCTTGCAGGCAATTACACCGGACTATTTTGTGCTCCCAAACTATGATGCACGACATCCCGATCCGCTGGGAGA
>JALUWE010000068.1 GCA_027019845.1 Anaerolineales bacterium
ACCTGACCCGCTGGGCCGGGGAAAACTGCCGCGGGCGCATCGCCCTGTTCCTGGAAGGCGGCTATGACCTGGAAGCGAGCAGCGCGTGCGCACAGGCCGCGGTGGCCGCCCTGCTCGGCCAACCCTGCCAGGACCCCCTCGGCCCCTCCCCCTGGAAAGCGCGGCCCGACTGGCAGCCCATCGTTCAGCAGAGCGTCGAGCAATGGGGCGCGGGGAACAGGGGGTAAGAAGCTCCGCTCAGCTCGAACTCGAAACTCGAACCCTTCGGCTCAGGGCAAACCCCACACCCGCACCGTCCCGTCCCGGCTGCCGGAAACCAGCGCGGCCCCATCCGCGCGCCACGCCAGCCCGGTCACTGCCTGCGTGTGCCCGCGCAAATTGACGAGCAATTCGCCCTCCCCCGGCAGCCAGAGTTGCACGTCCCCAAACGAATCCCCGGAGGCCAGTAACGCCCCGTCGGGAGACCAGGCCAGCGCGAGCGGCGTCTGCCCGAAGGGAAGCTGCATCTCGCGCACCTGCCGCCCGGTGCGGGGGTCCCACAAACGCACGAATTGCGCGCCCCCAAACGCCCCGCCGTCCGACCCCGCGGCGGCCAGCACCCGCCCGTCCGGGGACCACGCCAGCGCGTTGACCCGCACCCCGGCAGCCTGCCACTCGACCAGCACCCGCCCGCGGCCCACCTCCCACACCTGCACCAGCCCGCTCTCCGTCCCGGCGGCCAGCCGCGCCCCGTCGGGGGACCAGGCCAGCGCGGTGAACGCGGCCTGCGTCCCGGTCAGGGTGAGATGCGTACCCGAGATCAAATCGCGAATTTCGAGCGTGGCCGTCACCCCGCGGCGGCTGTTCCAGGCCAGGCGCGTCCCGTCCGGGTTCCAGCGCGCCAGCCAGTCCTGGGAGGGGGTGGCGGAGAGGCTGCCGGCCAGCACGGTGGGGTTGGGGTCGCCGGGCGTCCAGAGCAGTGTCTGGCCGGTTTCGCTGCGCATAGCCAACGTCCGGCTCACCACATTGCGCATAGCCAGAAAAGGCGGGGAGGAGTCTACCCGCTCACTTTGTGGATTGCGGGCATTCTCCTCCCCCCCGGCAGCCGCCAACCTGCCCCTCCCCTGCAAATCGCTGACCCCGGCCTCCAGCGCGATCCCTGGCAGGGGGGCCAGCCCGTGTGTGACATCGTACAACCGCACGCGGCCATCCGCGCCCCCGGCAGCTAGCACCGCCTCTCCCGGCAGCCACGCCACAGCCCGCATCTCCGGCAGGTGTGCCGCCAGCACCAACCGCTCCCCGCCCTCCACGGCCTGGCGCACAAGCTCCCCTCCAGCCCCGGCAGACAGCAGCGTGCCTCCGTCCGGCGACAACGCCGCGGCTGCCAACTCTTCCGCCTGCGCCGCGATGCTGAACCGGATCAACCCGCTCTCCGCGCCCCAGACCAGCACCGCGCCGCCTCGATCCGCAACCAAAAACGTCTCCCCATCCGGCGACCACGCCAATCCCACCACCCCCGTGATCTCCACCGCGGCCAGCCGCTCTGCCGGCACCTCCGCGAACCCGGCCCCCTCGCCTTCCCGCGGTGTGCCCGGCAGCTCGCTCGTGTCCCACAAAATCAACGCCAGATCGTCGCCCGCGGAGAGCAGCCGCGACCCGTCCGGGGACCACGCCAGCCGGATGGCGCGCGCCTGGTGCCCCTCCAGCACATTGACCAACACCCCCTCCGGCAGCGACCACAGCCAGACCTGCCCGGCCTCCCCCTCCGCGGCCTGCCCCGCGGCGGCCAGCAGCCGCCCGTCCGGGGACCACGCCAGATGCGTCACATCCCGCCCGACCTGAAACTCGTACAACCGCTCCCCGCTCGCCACGCTGAACACCCCCACCCGCCCTCGCAGGTCCCCCACCGCCAACAGGCCCCCATCCGGCGACCAGGCCAGATTGTCGCGCGCCGCCGTGCCCGCGCCAAACACGCGCACCACCTGCCCGCCAGCCACATCCCACACCAGCACACGGCGCAGCTCGCGCGTCGCCAGCAGCCTGCCATCCGGGGACCACGCCGCGCCGAACGTCTTGCCGCCCTCCAGCCATTGCAGCGCGTCCAGCGTCTCCGCTTCGTACAGCCAGACACCGGCGCCGCCGCTCACCGCCACCACCCTGCCCGCCGGATCGACATCCATATCCAACACCGTACCCCAGCCTGCCATCGCCAGCTGATCGACTCCGGCTGCGTTCTGCGGGCTGAGCGGGGCAACGGGCGTGCGCGCGGGGCGCGGTAACCGGTCGGGGTACGGTGACGGGACCGGGCCGGGTTGCGTTTCCCGGTCGGGGGGGCGCCCCCAGACGATCAGCACACCGTCCGCGTCCACCGAGGCCAGCCGGCTCCCGTCCTCCGACCATGCCAGCCCGCGCAGCGCGGCCGCGTGTCCGGCCAGCAGGCGCAGGGCGCGCCCGGTTTCGGCCTCCCAGATCGAAATCGTGCCGTCGGATTTGCCCGCGGCCAGCAGCCCCCCGTCCGGCGACCAGGCCAGCCCGTCCCGGCGGGCAGCCTCTCCGGGTAGGGCGTAGAGCAGCGCGCCGCTGTTGGCGTCCCACACGGCCAGCCCGCCGTTGGCATCCAGCGAGGCCAGCCGCGCGTTGTCCCGCGACCAGGCCACAGCCTGGATGCGGCCGGTGTGCGGGCCGGACAGGGCGAACAACTCCGCGGCCGCGGGCACGTCCCACAGGCGCACGCTGCCGTCCGCGCCGCCGATGGCCAGCCGCGTGCCGCTCGGCGACCACGCCAGGCTGGTGATCTCCACCTCCGGGAAGAGCAGCAACGGTTGCTGACCGGTCAGCGCGTCCCAAATCTGCACAATGCGGAACAGGCCGCCGGTCGCCAGTTGCGAACCGGTGGGCGCCCAGGCCACCGCGTCGATACGCCCGCCCTCGCTGGGCAATTCCCGCAACAGCGCGCCGCTGGTCATGTCCCAGATGCGGGTGCGGTTGTCGCCCCCGCCGGAAGCCAGCCACTGGCCGTCCGCGGACCAGTCCAGGCTGGTGATGGTGCTCTGGTGCCCGGCCAGCACGTGGGTCAGGATCAGGTCACCGGATTGGGTGGCCTGCCAGACGCGCACCAGGTTGTCGTCTCCGCCGGTGGCCAGGGTGGTGTTGTCGGGCGACCAGGCCAGCGCGGTGAACTGGCTGGTGAAGGCCGGGGTGTGGGGTTGTGGGGGAGCGGGCGTGAGGGCGCGGATTTGCTGCGCGCTGCGGGCGTTCCAGACGCGCAGGCTGCTGTCCTGGCCTATCGAGATCAGCGCGCCGTCCGCGGCCCAGGCCAGACCGGTGATGCTGCGCTCGTGCCCGGCCAGGCGGAAGAGCGGGGCGCGGAGTTCGTTTTCGGCGCGTAGGGGCGCGCTGTCCCACACCCCGATCTCGAACGGGTTGCCGCCCGCGGCCGCGATGCGCCCGCCTGCCGGGTCCCAGGCCAGCGTTTCGACGTTGAAGAAGGTTTGCAGGGTCAAACGCTCGTTGGCGCGCGCCTCCCGGTTGGGCCGGAACGCGACCACCCACAGGCGCACGGATTTGTCCACCCCGCCCGCGGCCAGGATGTCGCCTGCCGGGTCCCAGGCCAGCGCGTTGACCCAGCCGCTGAAGGCCTCCAGGGTGAGCAGGGCCTGGCCTTCCTGCGCGTCGAAAAGCTGCACCTGCCCCGCGAAGTTGCCGGTCGCCAGGTAGCGGCCTTCGGGATGCCAGGCCAGGGCGCGCACCTCGCTGCCGTGGTCGATTCGGAACAGGCCGCGGGCGCGCTCGCGGTTGCTTTTTTCCGCGGAAAGCTCCCATATCCAGACGATGCCGTCCTCCCCCGCGGAGGCGACCGCGTTCCCGCTGGGGGACCAGGCCACGTCGCGCACCGGGCCGTCGTGTGCCAGCAGCAGGTGTGCCTGTTGCGCGCTGAAGTCCCGGGTTTGCGGGTCCGCGAAGTTCCAGATGTGCACCGTGCCGTCCACGCCGCCGGTGACCAGCCGCGCGCCATCGGGTGACCAATCCAGGCTGCGCACCGCGCCCTGCTGGAGGCGGCCCAACAGTTGCAGGCTGAGTTTGTCGAACAGCCAGACACCCCGGCTACCGGCGACCGCCAGGGTACGCCCATCTGGGCTGAGGGCGAGCCGGTTGAGTGTGCCGTCTCCCCCGCGGGAGAGAGCACGTAGCTGCGCGAGGGTGGCGGGGGTAATAGGTGTGAGGAGGGGGGAGGGGGTGG
>JALUWE010000069.1 GCA_027019845.1 Anaerolineales bacterium
CTCACAACATCCCCAACCCCGCCACACCTTTTTTGGGCCGCGAACAGGAGCTGGAGGAGCTGGAAGCCCACCTGAAAGCAGCAGAGACCCGCCTGGTCACCCTGCTGGGGCCGGGCGGGATCGGCAAAACCCGCCTGGGGCTGGAGGCCGCCCGCCGCATTGTCCAGAAACAGCCCGGCTACTTTCTGGATGGCGTTTTCTTCATACCCCTGGCAGCCGTGAACGACGTCCGGCAGCTTCCAGACCGCATCGCGGAGGCCGCCCGGATCGAGATGTCCGGCGGCGATCCGCTCAAAGGGCTGGTCGAACAGCTTCGCGAACGGGAAATGCTGCTCATTCTGGACAACTACGAGCACCTTCTGGAGGCCGGAAGCAACCCCACCGGCCTGCTGGAAAACATTCTGGCAAACGCGGCGCAGGTCAAATTGCTGGTCACCTCGCGGGAACGACTGAACCTGTATGAGGAAGTGGCCTTCGACGTGCCGGGGTTGGCGGTGCCCACAAACGGAGAACAAGCCCCCCAAGAATACAGCGCGGTGGCACTTTTCATGCAAAACGCGCGGCGCATCCACCGCCATTTTCAGGCTTCTCCCGAAGAGTTCGCCGCGATCACGCACGCCTGCCGCTTGCTGGACGGTATGCCGCTGGCCATTGAGCTGGCTGCCGGATGGGTGCGGCAGCACACCTGCGAGGAAATCGCTGAACAAATCGAAACCGATCTGGATTTTTTGCGCTCCACCCTGCGCAACGTGCCGGAGAGGCACCGCAGCCTGCGGAGCGTGTTCGAGCACTCCTGGCGCCTGCTCTCCCCCCAGGAACAGGCGGTGTTCAGCCAGTTGACCGTGTTCGAAGGCGGTTTCACGCTCGACGCAGTGGAAGCGGTGATCAGCTTTCGGTCCTCTGTGTTCAATGAGGAGCACACCGGCCTTCGACCACAGACCAGCGCATACAGGCTGCGGATAGCTGGCTGGCTCGCCTCCCTGGCCGACAAGTCGCTGCTACACCCCCAGGAAAACGGGCGCTATGACATTCATCCCATTATGCGCCAGTTCGCGGCGGAGAAACAGGCGGAGATCACCGGCGTGCTGGACCACGTTCCCCAAAACCACGCCCGCTATTTCCTCCGCCTGGCTGCTGGCCAGGATCGAGGGGACGCGCCGGAGCAGCAACGCCTTCTGACCATGGAACGGGCTAACATCGAGAAGGCCTGGCACACCGCGGCCCGTACCGGCTTGTACACACAGATGCAGCAGGCTGCCGCGGCATTGCACGGATTTTACAGCGTACAAAGCCGGTTCCAAGAGGGCATCCGTCTGTTCGAGGAGGCGCTCCACCAAATCAGCAGCAGGGAGCGGACACCGCCACAACTGGTATGCGATCTGCTGGCGCGCAAGGCGCGTATGCACATCCACATCGGCCAGTTACAAGCCGCACAAATCGCGCTGCAAAGAGCACAGCAGTATCTCGATCACCTCGACGATCCCGCCCAACGTTCCAGAGTGCTGGATTCGCTCGCCATCGCCAGCTATTACGCGGGAGATTATTCGCAAGCGCTCTTACAGGCACAGGAGAGTTTGCGCATTTCGGCAGAAGAGGACAACCAGGAGGGAATCGCCTTCTCGCTCAATTTCATGGGCAGCTGCGCCAAAGCACAAGGCGACTACCGCGCCGCGCGCACCTATTTCGAACGCTCTATTCACATCGCGCGGCAAAACCAGGACGAGCTTGGCGTTGCTATGACGCTGAACAACCTGGGCAACCTGCTCCAATTGACGGGCGACCTGTCGCAGGCGCACAAGTGCTACCTCGAAAGCAGCGAACTGCTCAAAGCGCACGATCACATACACGGCGCGGCCACCACCCTGGCGAACGCAGGGCAACTGGCCGCCAAACAGGGGGACTACGAGCAGGCACGGCAACTGCTCACCGAAAGCCTGGAGATGAAACGCGCCATCAACGACCAGCGCGGAGTGGCCGTCGCGCTGACCGGCCTGGCGAACGTTGCCCTGGCCAGAGACGACTACGCGGCAACCGGCGATCAGCTCTTGCAAGCCCTGGAATTCGCGCAGCAATGCGGAGACACCAAATTGACCCTCACGGTACTGGCAGGCATGGCCGCTCTGCGTGTGAAACAAGGCCGCCGGGCAGCCGCGACGCGTCTGTTGGCCCTGCTCTTGAACCACCCCGGCACCTCCGAAGAGACCCGGCAAGAAGCACTGCGCCTGGTGGACGAACTGGGCAGCCAGCCGGATACCATCCGCGCCGTGTGGCAGGGGGAGAGTCTGGATGACGTGATCGCGGAGGTGGTGAAGGGAGGCGGGAAGGGATAGGGATAGGGATAGGGATAGGGAGTAAGGCCAACGTGCCAACGCTCCCGCCCCCAAAATCGGGTACAATTCCGGCACAAGGAGTTGCCATGCCATACACCCCAACCCGTGATCGGATCAAACCGGACGACATCGCCACCGCCAAGCCCAAACGCCGCCCGCCCTGGATACGGGTGCGCGCCCCGGCCGGCGAGAGCTACGAACAATTACAAACCCTGATGCGCGCCAAGTCGCTGCACACCGTGTGCGAGGAAGCCATGTGCCCGAACATTGGGGAGTGCTGGGGCAGCGGCACCGCCACCTTCCTGATGCTGGGCGACATCTGCACCCGCACCTGCGGCTTTTGCGACATCAAACACGGCGCGCCCCCCCCGCTGGATTGGCGGGAACCCGAACGCGTCGCCCAGGCCGTCAAAGCCATGAACCTGCGCCACGCGGTGATCACCAGCGTCAACCGCGACGACCGCAAGGACGGCGGCGCGCCCCTCTTCGCCATGGTCATCCGCCGTATCCGCGCCATTCACCCCGGCTGCTCCATCGAAGTGCTCATCCCGGACTTCAAAGGCAGCCTGGAAGCTCTGCGCATCGTGATGGACGCCCGCCCCGAAATCCTCAATCACAACGTAGAGACCGTCCCCCGCCTGTTCAAGAAAGTGCAACCCCAGGATAGCTACGCCTGGGCGCGCGCCATCCTCAGAAACGCCAAAAAGATGGACCCCGACGTGCTCACCAAATCCGGCCTCATGCTCGGTTTGGGAGAGCGTATGGACGAGGTCAGGGAGGTGATGCGCGACTTGCGCAGTTGGGGAGTGGACATCCTGACCATCGGCCAATACCTGCAACCCAGTCGCAAACACCTGCCCATCGAGCGGTACTACACCCTGGAAGAATTCGAGGAACTGAAACAGTTTGGCCTGCAAATCGGCTTCCGCTGGGTGGAAAGCGGCCCGCTGGTGCGCTCCTCCTACCACGCTGAGCAGCAAGTCCGCGCCCTGAGTGTGGTACACCGCCAGCTATATGGCTAATACCGAAGAATCTCCCCTATTGCAAGCAAGATTCTCAGCTTCCCGTCACCCGCCCCCGATTGCCCGCCTCCATCTTGAGACGACCGTCAGGGCGACCGGCCAGTCGCCCCGACCTCCAATAACCACGCGCCTCCTGTCATTCTGAGGGCACGCAGTGCCCGAAGAATCTCCCCCCATCGCAAACGAGATTCTTCGCTCCCCGTCCCCCGTCCTCCGTCGTCCACCTCCATTTCCCTCACCATCGTTGAGATTCTTCGCTGTCGCTCGGAATCACATAAGGAACAGTGTTCAGAATGGCACAGGGGGCTGTTTTCGATTTCAGAGACCTGCTAACCGGCTACAAACAAATTCTGTAAAACTTCTCTGGATTGAGTTTCCACCTCCTGGTGCAAACTGTTGCCGTGCGCGTCCATAGTCACCACGGCGGGAAAATTTTTCACCTGGATGACCCACATGGCTTCCGGAACGCCGAAATCCAGCTTGTACACCCCCAACACCTTTTCCACGGATTGCGCGATCAGAGTCGCCGCGCCGCCGATGGCGTGGAAATACACCGCCGGCACCTTCTGGCAGGCTGCCAGCGTCTTGGCGCCCATCCCCCCTTTGCCGATCACCCCTTTCAAATGGAAGTGCTCCATCACCTCGGCCTGGTACGGCTCTTCCCGGATGCTGGTCGTCGGCCCTGCGGCCACGAATTGGTACTTCCCGCGCTCCAGCCCGGCCACTACCGGCCCGCAGTGATAGATGACCCCGCGGTTCAGGATGGGCTTGATGGCCTCATACACCTCTTGATCGTCCCCCTGGGGCTGCCGCGTTTTGCGGACGAACGTCTCGATCAGCCACTTGTGTACCGCGTCCCGCCCGGTCAGCATCACCCCGCTCAACGCCACGGGATCGCCCACCTTCAGGCTGCGGATGACATCATCAGAGATCGGGATGGTGATTTCTCGCATGATTCCCTTCCTTTACCGGTACGTCACCTGCCCTTTTTCGTAAACCATCTTCCGGCGGCGGTACGCCCAGCACATGTACGAAATGGAGACGAAATAGCTGGCTGGCAGACGGTGAAGATTTTTGATCTTGGTGCCCAGCACGGTGGTTTTGCCGCCAAAACCCATCGGCCCGATACCCAACCGGTTGGCCTGCTCGGTCAGGCGGGCTTCCAGTTCGGCCAGTTGCGGGTCGGGGTTGGTGTCGTCGAGGGGGCGGAACAGGGCTTCTTTGGAGGCGTAGAAAGACGAACCGCGGTCCCCGCCGATGGCGATTCCCAGAATGCCGGGTGCGCAACCCTTGCCCTGGGCCTGGTACACCGCGTCCAGGGCAGCTTTGCGCACCCCCTCCAGGTCGCGGCCGGCCCCCAGGTGGTTGTCCGGCAGCTTGTACTGCGCCCCGACATTTTCGCAGCCCCCGCCTTTGAGCATCAGCTCAATGGTCAGCGTGTCGCCGTCCACCTCCTCGAAATGGATGCTGGGGTAATGCTCGTCGCCCAGATTGTCGCCGGTGTTCTGGCCGGTCAGGGTGTTGACCGCGTTGGGGCGCAGGTAGGCGCGGCGGGTGGCCTCGGCTACCGTGCTGCGAATCTGCGCCTTCAGCTTCCGGGTGCTCCATCCTTCGGGATGGTACACGTAAAAAATCGGCGTGCCCGTGTCCTGGCAGATAGGGGTGGAATGCTGGCGCGCCATTTCGACGTTTTTCAGAATGGTCTCCAGCGCGCCGCGTGCGGCTGATCCGGCCTCCTCCTGCTGGTATGCCTCTCGCAGAGCGTGCTCCACATCCGGCGGCAGGTCGGTGGCGGCCAGGCGCACCAGCTCGAGTATCTCTCGGGTCAGATCGGGTGTCATAACGGCCTCCTGTTTGGGTGTAAACATAACGCGCCATGTCCCCCGCTCATAGGGTCATCTGTCCTCCCTCAGCAAGGACAATTGGCCTCAAAGAACGGGTAATGGTCACGGAGTAAGTGATGGTGGGGCAGGTTCGTTAACATTCGTCTTTTACTTACAGAACTTACACAGATAGCAAAAGCGCACCCCCCTCCTGTCATTCTGAGGGAGCGCAGTGCCCGAAGAATCTCCCCCCCCATCGCAAGCGAGATTCTTCGCTGCCGCTCAGAATGACGCAAGCAACAGCCAGTCGCCCCGACCTCCAATAACCACGCGCCGAACAACCGTCCCCGGTCATCCGTCCTCCGTCGTCCACCTCCATTTCCCCCACCACCGCCGAGCTTCTCCGCTGCCGCTCAGAGATAGGACTTACGCACTTGAAAAGTCGCACCCAGACCTCACAGGTCTCAAAGCGCATGGAAATGCCCGGATGCAATCTGTTTTGGGTAAAATCTTCCTGCATCGTGTGGTAGTAGACCTGTGAGGTCTCAACTGCGTAAGTACTGTCAGAGAATGACATACGCAACAGCGGGCATGAAGTGTGTAATGGAGCAGCTACAACGTCTGCCAGAAGTTGGGCTTTCGGATGGATGGGCGAAAACAAAAAGCCCCCGTCCGAAGACGGGGGCGGGGTCTTAGAAGAGTTGCAGCACCGATCTGGCAGCCCAGTCGAAGATGGGGGCGGCGTAGATGGTCAGGGCGACCGTGCCGACCGCGCTGGCAGCCGCGGTCAGGTTCAGCCAGCGTTCGCCATGCACCTTTGGCTGACCGTCGTGCATGAACATGTACACCACCACGCGCAGGTAGTAGTAGGCCGAGATCAGCGAGGTGAGGACGCCGATCACAGCCAGCCCCACGAAGCCGCCCTCCAACGCGGTGCGGAAGAGGAACAGCTTACCGGCAAACCCCAGCGTAGGGGGGAGGCCGGTGAAGGAGAGCATGAACACGGTCATCGCGCCGGCCAGTGCAGGGTAGCGCCGCGCCAGCCCGGCGTAATCCTCCAGGTTGAGGCCTTTGTGCAGGCCGCTTTCGTCGTCTTCGCTCTTTTCGAGCGCGATGACCACCGCCCAGACGCCAAAACTGGTGATGGCGAAGGCGAGCAGGTAAAAGAGCGCGGCCGCGACCGTGTCCGCGGCCACTTCCTCGTTGGCGTAGGGCACGAAGGCCATCAGGATGAAACCGGCGTGCGCGATGCTGGAGTAGGCCAACATGCGTTTGATGTTGCGCTGGGAGATGGCCAGCAGGTTGCCGAGGACCATGGTGGCCGCGGCAACGATCCACAACACCGTGGTCAGGCCGTCCACCACCTGGTATTGCTCCGAAAAGGCGACCACGAAGACGCGCAGCAGGGCCGCGAAACCCGCGGCTTTGGCCCCCACCGCCATGAACGCGGTGACCGTGGAGGGCGCGCCCTGGTACACGTCCGGCGTCCACATGTGGAAGGGCACGGCCGCGACTTTGAATCCCAGCCCGACCAGGATCAGCCCGGCCCCCAGGCTCAGCATAGCAGGATTGGCCTGGCCGGCGCGCACCACCTCCACGATGTCCACCAGGCCGGTGCTGCCGGTTGCGCCGTAGGTGAAAGCGATGCCGTAGACCACGAAACCGGCCGCGAACGCGCCCAGCAAAAAGTACTTCATGGCCGATTCTTCCGAATCCAGCCGCGGGCGGGCGAACCCGGCCAGCACATACAGCGGGATAGAGAGCAATTCCAGGGCCAGGAAGACCACGATCAAATCGGCCGCGTAGGCCATCAGCATCATGCCGCTGACGGCAAACAGGAGCAGGGCGTAAAATTCCCCGCGCTGGATGCCCATGCGGTTGAGGTAGTCGTAGGACAGGGCGACGCTGATCAGACCGCTGGCCAGGAACACCACGTTCAGGAAAACCGCGAACCCGTCCTGGGAGACCATGCCGCCGAACGCGCTGCGGGTCTGTCCAGACTGGGTGAGGGCCAACCCCAGGGTGAGGGCCAGCCCCAACGCGGCCAGGGAGGCGGTGATGGCCGGTCGTTCACGCAGCGCGAAAACGTCCACCAGCAGCAGGGCGCAGGCCCAGACGACCAGCACGAAGATGGGGAGGATGGAGAGGAGATCAGAGAGGATCATAAACTTGATGGTTGGTAATGGGTATCAGGTTGTCCATTTTCATCTTTCGGCATCTTGAAGCCGTTCGACTATCCACAGGTTTACTAAGGTTTCAGGAGAGACGCCACGGGTGAGCGCCTGTGCTTCGACTTTTTCATACACCTCTGGATCAAGCGTTACACGCCGTCTCCGAAGTGCTCTCACTTCAATTTGGACTTCATGAGTTTGATCCCAGAAATCATCGAGACTGTGCGTGTCCCAAAACTCGGCAATTTCTTCCAAAGATTTCGCCTTCGAGATGCTGGAAAGTTGGTGTGTCTTATTTTTGCTCATATCTTCTTCGCTCTTTCCTGTCCATATCACGTGCGCTCAAAATTAAGGCTGCATTGTGCGGTTTGAGAATGAAAAACACGATCAAATAGCGTCCTGCATCGGTTTGTCCAGAGGCTGAATATACGTTTTCGCCTGGCCTGTTCCCTTTTTCGACAAAGCGGAAACGCGGCTGATTGAAAAAAACCTCCTCCACTTCATCTTGTGAGACGCCATGTTTAATGAGCAGTTTTTCCACAAAATCGGGCAGCCAGATAAAATCGTCGATGTACATCTATTTTACTTTACGGCATAGCCACGGCAACCGCGTTCAAGGTGGCAACCAGCTGGTCCACCGAGGCGGCCATCAGGTTGAAGAAGGGTTTCGGGTACAAGCCGATCCAGAAGATGAACACCAGCAGCGGCACCAGGGTGACGATCTCGCGCCAGTTCAGGTCGGGCAGGTTTTTGTTTTCCTCTTTGTCCACCGGCCCCAAGAAGAGTTTCTGGAACATGTAGAGCATGTAGATGGCGGCCAGGATGACGCCCGCGGCCGCGAGCCCGGCCAGCACGCCGGAGGGCAGCACGCCGCTGCCGATCTGGGATTGCAGGCTGTCCGAGCCGAACGCGCCCAGCAGGATGGTGAATTCGCCCACGAAGCCGTTCAGCCCCGGCAGCCCCATCGAGGACAGCGCCACGATCAGGGAGAGCACCGCGTACACCGGCATCACCCGCCACAGGCCGCCGAACGCGTCCATGTCGCGGGTGTGGCGGCGTTCGTAGATCATGCCGACCAGCAAGAACAACGCACCGGTGCTCAGCCCGTGGTTGATCATCTGCAAAATACCGCCCTGGATGCCCTGCGGGTTGAGCGCGAACAGGCCGAGCATCACGAACCCCAGGTGGCTGACCGAGGAGTAGGCGACCAGTTTCTTGGCGTCCCGTTGGGCATACGACACCGCCGCGCCATACAGGATGCCGATCACCGCCAGCAGGCCCATGGTGGGCGCCAGTTGTTGCGCGGCCTGCGGGAAGAGCGGCAGGTTGAAACGCACGAAGCCGTAGGTACCCATTTTTAGCAGCACGCCCGCCAGGATGACCGAACCCGCAGTGGGGGCTTCCACGTGCGCGTCGGGCAGCCAGGAGTGCAGCGGCCACATGGGGACTTTGATGGCAAAGGCGGCGGCAAAGGCCAGGAAGAGCCAGATTTGCACGTCCGCGGGAATGCCGCCTTTGGCGATCAGCTCCGGCAGGTAGAACGACCCCTGGTAGATACCCAGCCACAGGATGGCCAGCAGCATCAGGATCGAACCGGCCATGGTGTACAGGAAGAATTTGATGGCCGCGTAACGCCGCCGGGGGCCGCCCCAGATGCCGATCAGGAAGTACATCGGCACCAGGGTGAATTCCCAGAAGACGTAGAACAGGAACAAATCCAGCGCCAGGAACACGCCGGTCATGCCCACTTCCAGCATCAAGAAGAAGAGCATGAAGTCTTTGACGCGGTCTTCGATTGCGCTCCAGGTGGAGAGGATCGAGATCGGGGTCAGGAAGGTGGTCAGCAGCACCAGCAGGATGCTCAGGCCGTCCACCCCCATGGCGTAGGTGATGTTCCAACCGGCGACGGTGATCCAGTTGACCTTTATCAGCCCTTGCAGGTCGGGGTTGGAGGCGTCGAATTGCGCCAGCATCACCAGCGAGATGACGAAGGTCGCCAGCGAGGTGAGCAGCGCGGTCCAGCGCAGCGCGTTTTTGTTCTCCTCCTTGATGAAAAAGAGGATCACCACGCCGACGAGTGGGAAGAATGTAACGAGGGTCGGGAGGATTGGGTTCATAGAGTTCCTCGAAGGGGTAAGTCGGTGTAAGTTCGTAAGCCGGAACGTGTCTTAGCGTCAACTTATGCTTCGCTCAGCTGTAACACCTTTGCTTGCACAGACTCCAGGAGCGAATCTCGCAGAAAGGTGCTTGCATCCAGGATTTCGATGCCGATTAACTCGCCCTTGTGATTGAGTTCCGCGGTGATATTGGGACTGATTTCCACGCTGCCTGTTTCGGCTTCGTCAGAAAGTGCGAGGTGTAGAATGTCCTCTTGCTCAAAATAGACCATCCGGGGCGTTTTCTTTTCACTCATGGGAGTACCTCCCCGTCCGAAGACGGAAATTTACCTGTTGGCGGGTGGTGGTCCGGCTCAGCTCGAAGCCGCGTAATTTCGCCCGGTATTTCATGTATTCTGTCCAGACGATGAGGCGTTTTCCTGCCATTCCTACCGAAAGATCAAATATCCTAAAAGCAGCACCACGCCCATGAACACCGAAAGCGCGTAGTTGCGGGCGAAGCCGGTTTGCAGGCGGCTGAAGGTTTTGGAGAGCCAGGCGGTGCCGCCAGCCAGCCAGTAGGAGACGCGGTCTACCACACCCAGATCGATGGGGTTGGCCAGCAGGCGGGCGGTGGTGCGGAATCCGGCAGCCAGCACCGAGTCGTGGAACCAGTCGTGCCAGAATTGCCAGTCCACCTTATCGGCCAGGAACGCGGCCAGGCGCTGGTAAGGGCGGATGAACAAAAAGCCGTAGAGTTCGTCCACCCACCATTTGTTGTTCATGCCTGCGAACACCGGGCCGAGCGTGCGCTGCAAGGGGTCGGGCTGTTCCGCGGAGGCGAGCGGTTTGCGGCCGTACATCCACCACGAGATCGCCAGCGCGGCCAGCGCGATCACGGTGGAGGTCACCGCGACCTGCATCTGGAACTGGCCTGGGGCCGCGGCCTCGCCCAAAGTGTGCTCCAACCATTTGCCGAGCACCTCCACTTCTGGCAGGTTGAGCGCGCCGCCAAACACGGCCAGGAACGCCAGCACCACCAACGGCAGGGTCATGGTCTTGGGGCTTTCTTTGGCGGCTTCCGCCGCGTGGGTGCGCGGCTTGCCGAAGAACACCAGGAAAATCTGCCGCCCCATGTAGAACGCGGTCAGGAACGCGGCAATGCTGAGCAGCACGTAGACCAGCATGTTCTCGTGGCTGGCGTCGGCCAGGATTTCGTCTTTGGACCAGAAGCCGGAGAAGGGGAAGATGCCCGCCAGGGCCAGCATCCCGGCCATGTACAGCCAGAAGGTGCGCGGCATCCGTTTGCGCAGGCCGCCCATGTTGCGCATATCTTGCGGGTCGAAGGGCGCGTGGTGCTCGTCCGCGTGGTGTTGGTCGTGGTGATGGTCGTGAGCCGCGTCGCCGGTGCTCGCCAGCGGGTGGTGGCCGCGTTCCACACCCAAAATGACCGAGCCGGAGCCGAGAAAGAGCAATGCCTTGAAGAAGGCGTGGGTGATCAGGTGGAACATCCCGGCCACGTACGCGCCCATGCCGACCGCCGCGACCATGAAACCCAACTGGCTGATGGTGGAATAGGCCAGCACCTTTTTGATGTCGAACTGCCCGACCGCGATAGTGGCCGCGAACAGGGCGGTCACCGCGCCGATCAGGGCCACCCAGAAGGAGGCGTCCGCGGCCCAGGTGGCCGCGATCTCGTGTGACAACTCGAACAACGGCGCGGAGCGCGTCACCAGATACACGCCCGCAGTCACCATCGTGGCCGCGTGGATGAGCGCGGAAACCGGTGTGGGGCCGGCCATGGCATCCGGCAGCCAGACGTAGAGCGGGATTTGCGCGGATTTGCCGGTGACGCCCAACAGCATGAACAATCCGATGGCCGGGATCACCCAGCGGGGAAGCTCCTCGATCACCTGCCGCGCGGTCTCGAACACCTGGTCGAATTGCAGCGAGCCGAAGAACCAGAAAGTCAGGAACATGGCGATCAAAAAGCCGAAGTCCCCGACGCGGTTGGTGATGAAGGCTTTCTTGGCCGCGTTCGAGTTACCCAGCCCGATGCTGGCGTCCGGGTTACGGTTGAACCAGAAGCCGATCAGCAGGTACGAACACAGCCCGACCCCTTCCCAACCGACGAAGAGCATCAAATAGTTGTCCCCGGCCACCAGGACCATCATAAAGGCGATGAACAGGTTGAGATAGACGAAAAAGCGCGTGTAGGCGGTCGCGATGGCATCGTCATTGCCATCTTCCTTGTAGCGCACGTCGTAGTGCATGTAACCCGCGGCGTAAATGTGGATCAAGGTGCCGATCCCGGACACCACCAGCATCATGGTCACGGAGAGGGTGTCCACCCGGAAGGCCCACTGCAGCTCCAGTGTGCCAATGGTGATCCAGTCCAACAGGGGGACGGTCACAGCCTCTGGATGCTCGCGCAGCGAAAGCGCCAGCAACACTGCCACCACGAAAGCCGCGCCCGAAGCCAGGGAGGCCACCGTGCCGACGAACCGCTCGCCAAAGCGTTTGCCAAAAATGATGTTCGTCAGCAGCCCGATGACCGGGAAGAACACCACCCAGGGGGCCAGAAAGAAGAAGTTGCTACCAGCTGTGGTTTCGGATAAAAGCATGTGCTACTCCGGTGTCGGATGAGAGGGGCGAGTTGACACTCGCATCATCCTTTCAACGTACTCATCTCATCGATGTTGATCGTCCGGCGGGCACGGAAGATCGCCACGATCAGGGCCAGGCCGACGGCCACTTCTGCCGCCGCGACGGTCATCACGAAAAACACGAACACCTGCCCGCTCAACGCTTCATACTGCTGCGCGAAGGCCACGAACAACAGATTGCCCGCGTTGAGCATCAGTTCGACGGACATGAAGATCACGATGGCGTTGCGCCGCGTCAACACGCCCAACACGCCGATGGTGAACAAAATGGCCGACAAAGCGATGTAGTTTTCAATCGGGATCATGAGCACTCCGTTTTTCAGTATTCAGTTTTCAGTATTCAGTATTCAGTTACCGTAAGCCTGTCTACTGAACACTGTACACTGTACACTGATCACTGTTTCCTGTCTTTCGTCAGCACAATGGCGCCGATCATGGCGACCAGCAGCAAGACCGAGGTGACCTCGAAGGGGAGCAGGTATTGGTTGAACAAAATATCGCCGATGGCGGCCGGGCTGCCGAACTCGCTGCTCGGAAACGGTGTGATTGCCGCCTCCGTCAGCCCGCGCATGCCAAGCTGGTACGCCCCGGCAAACACGAAGAACACCACCAGCAGCCAGGCAAACGGCTTTTGCCAGGTCAGGGTGTCTTTCCCGGCCAGCTTTTCCGCGCCCAGCAGCATGATGACGAACAAAAACAGCACCATGATCGCGCCGGCATACACCGTGACCTGCGCCATGGCGATGAACGGCGCGCCCAGCATCAGATAAAACACGGCCACCACCGCGAAGTTCATAATCAAAAACAACGCCGAATACACCGCGTTCTTGCTGAACAGCATCCCCAACGCGGCCCCCACTGCCACGAAGCCCAGAATGTAGAAGGTGATCAGGTTTCCATCCATGTTGTTTGGTGAGTTGTAAATTGGGAATGTGGGAAATAAACCGGTTACCAATCCGGCAATAACTAATCCGCCGGGTCCGCCATCTCCGGCACGGCGCGGGTGTACCTGCCCGGCTCGGTTTTTTGCGGGGTGGGTTTCCCGCCAGGCTTGACCGGCACCAGCAGCATCTCTTTGGTGTAAATTGCGTCGGAGCGGTTGGTGAAAGACAGTTCGTAATTGTCGCCCAGCACAATCGCCTCGGTGGGGCAGGCATCTTCACAGTAGCCGCAGAAGATGCAGCGCAGCATGTTGATTTCGTATGTGCTGGCGTAACGCTCGCCAGGGGAGTAGCGCTCTTCGTCGGTGTTTTCCGCGGATTCGACGAAAATCGCGTCCGCCGGGCAGGCCGCGGCACACAGCGAACAGCCGATGCACCGCTCCAGGCCGTTATCGTAGCGCTGCAAGTAGTGGCGGCCCTTGAACCGCCGGCGCACCGGACGCTTGACCTCCGGGTACTCAATCGTAATCGGTTCCTCGAACATCGACCGGAACGTGGTCCACATCCCCGTCGCGATTGCCTTGATCTCGTCGATTGCGCTCATAGCTATCTCCTACACAATGCCCAGGTTTTCCAAAATGACGATCACCACCGCGGTGGCGAACACGTTGAACAACGCGGCCGGCAGCAACACCTTCCAGCCAAAGGCCATCAGCCGGTCGTAGCGGATGCGCGGCAGGGTCGCCCGGACCCAGATCATGATCCCCAGTCCGATCAAAATCTTGATGAACAGGTACAGCGGCCCCAGCCACGGAATCTGGTTCACGAACGGGCCGTCGAAACCGCCGAAGAACAGCGAGGCGGCAATCGCGCTCACCGCGGTCATCTTGATATACTCGGCCATGAAGAACAACGAGAACTTCATACCCGAATACTCGGTGTGGTAGCCCGCGGTCAGCTCTTGCTCGGCCTCCGGCATGTCGAACGGCGCGCGGTTGACCTCCGCCAGCCCGGCCAACAAAAAGATCACGAACCCCAGCGGCTGCCAGACGATGAACCAGACTTTATCCTGCGCGGCAACGATGTCCGCCAAGCTCATGGACTGGGCGAGCATGATCGGCCCTACGAACGCCAGCCCCAGCGCCAGCTCGTAGCTCACCATCTGCGCCGCGGAGCGCAAGCCGCCCAACAGCGCGTACTTGTTGTTCGAGGCCCAACCCGCCAGCGTGATGCCATACACCGCCACCGAGGCCACGGACATGATGTACAGCACGCCGACGTTGATGTCCGCGATGCCCAGGAACACCTCGCGGCCAAATATCTGCACCGTGGTGCCCCACGGGATCACCGCCATGATGACGATGGAGGGGATCACGGTGATGATCGGGGCTATCACGAACAGCACTTTGTCGGCTTTCTCCGGGATCAACTCTTCTTTGAAGATCAGCTTGACCCCGTCCGCGGCGGGTTGCAGCCAGCCGCGCGGCCCGACGCGGTTCGGCCCGATGCGCACCTGGATGCGCGCCAGCAGTTTACGCTCGTAAAACGTGGTGTACGCAAATCCGGTCACCAGCACGAAGGTGAGGATTGCGCCTTTGATGATCCATTCGATGATGAGGGCTGTGTCCATGGGTGGGAGTGGGTATTGGTAATTATTACATCCTGAGCGGAAGGCGAGCGGAGCGAGCCTGAAGTCGAAGGATGGGGATTAGGAATTGGTAATTGGGTAATTGGGTAATTGGGTAATTGGGTAATTGGGTAATTGGGTAATTGGGTAATTACATCCTGAGCGGAGGGCGGACGAAGTCTGCTCGTAGTCGAAGGATGGGGATGGGGGAAATCAGGCCATTTCGATCTGGAGGGGTTTTATGTCGATGGGGGCGGGGTCATGGAGGGGGATGCCCATGCTGCGCGGGACGAGCACGAACCCGGCGGGCACGGAGGCGTCCAGCCGCACTTCGACCTGCGCGGTGTGGCCCTCCAGGGTGACGGCGGCCATGCCCGCGGCGGACAGGTCGAGCTGGGCGGCGTCGTCGGGGTGCAGCAGGATGAACGGGCGCGGCAACCGCGCGGACAGGGTCTGCGAGCGAGCGATCAGCGCGCCCCGATCGTACAGCCGGGTGATCGGGACCGCGACCCGGCCAGGGCCCCTGTCCCCGGTCGCGGGAACCGGCCCCGGCGCGATGGCCTCCCCGCGTTGGGCCACGTTCTCGAGCTGCACGCCCATGCCCTGCGAGTTCTCGTAGGTGGTGCCGCCGTAGTACATGTCGTCGCGGCCCACGATAGGCCACTGCTCCTCGACCTGCGCCAGGTGAAGGAAAGTCAGCCCGGCGTAGTCAGGCACGCGCTCGCCGATGCGGTTGAAGACGCGGGCCGCGAAATCAGCCTCCAGTTCCAGCCCCAGGCGCCCGGCGATCTGCGCGGTGATGGTGAAGTCCGCGCGCGGGCCGTCCGGCCCGGGGACGGTGTAGTAGAAGCGCTGGACGCGGCGTTCGCCGTTGGTGTAGCTGCCTTCGCGCTCGACGTATGCCTGGGCGGGCAGCACCACCTGGGCGCGGCGGGCGGTTTCGGTCAGGAACAGCTCTTGCACGATGAGGGGAGGGGCGGGACCATCCAG
The DNA here is from genome assembly GCA_027019845.1 of Anaerolineales bacterium. GTDB lineage: Bacteria > Chloroflexota > Anaerolineae > Anaerolineales > JABWBV01 > JALUWE01. The sequence goes on from JALUWE010000069.1 coordinate 15,607, forward strand.
ATGGGGGTAGTCGGCATACGGGTCGGCGGCCACGATGTAGGCGGCTTTGGCGTTTTGGAGGGCCGCGGCCAGACCGGGGAGGGGGCGGAAACCGGTGTCCCAGGCGCCCTGGTCGTTGGCGCGCGGGTGAACGGCCACCAGGCCGTTGTTGGGTTTGCCGGCGTGGCCGGTTTCGATCAGCAGGTTGGCGCAGGCCTGGGCGAGGGCGGTGGTTCCGGCCAGCCCCAGCCCCTCGCTGCCGTAGAAAACAACCACATTTGCGGCCTCGGTGAGGCTCTTATGCGTGCTTATGCGTTCCTGGAGGGTCTGAACTTCCTCGCCGTAGGTGTAGCGAATGGTGTGCGTCGCGGCCCGGTCGAGTTTGGTGGCCCGCGGGTTGGCGACGATCAGGGTGGCCCCGCGTTCGGCGGCCTGTTTGACGCGCAGCCACCACAGGGGGGCTTCCTCTTCGAGGTCACAGGCGATCACCAGGATGGCGTCGCCCTGGCCGAGGTCGGACAGGTTCGAGCCTTTTCCGAGGCCAACCTGGGCGACAAGGTCGCCGCCGCCGAGGTGGGTGTCCAGCACGGCCTGCCCGCCGAGGTGTTCTGCCAGGGCGCGCAGGTTGAAGAGGTCCTCGTTGGAGAGGCGTCCGCTGGCCAGGGTGAGTGTCTCCGCGCCGGCCTGGGCCAGTATTTCGGCGGCCCGGTCGAGGGCCTGGTCCCAGGAGGCGGGGGTGAGTTCGCCGTCGATGCGCACCAGCGGCTGGGTGAGGCGTTCTTCGCTCTCGGTGAAGTGGTAGGAGGAGAAGCGGCCTTTGTCGCAAATCCAGATTTCGTTGACCTGTTCGTTTTGCCGCGGCATGGCGCGTTTGATCACGAATTTGCCGCCGGATTGGGCTTCGCGGCGGGTGTTGAAGGTCAGGTTGCAGCCGACCGGGCATTGTGGGCAGAGGGAGGCCGCGGCGTTGAGTTCCCAGGGGCGGGCGCCGAAGCGGAAGTCCGCGGTGGTCAGCGCGCCGACCGGGCAGATGTCGGTGGTGTTGCCCGACCAGTAGGAGTCGAAGCCGGGGTCGGAGAAGGTGACGATTTCGAGGCGGCGGCCGCGGTTGAAGAAGCCGATGACGGGGTCGTCTGCAATTTCGTCCTGGAAGCGGGTGCAGCGAGCGCACTGGATGCAGCGTTCGCGGTCCAGGTAGATCAGCTCGCCGAGGGGGACGTGTTTGGCGAAGTGGATTTTGTCGTCGTACAGGAAGCGGCTGCCGTCCGGCCCGTGGGCCATGGTCAGGTTTTGCAGCGGGCATTCGCCGCCCTTGTCGCAGATCGGGCAGTCGAGCGGGTGGGAGGTGAGGATGAATTCGACGATGTCACGCCGCGCGGCGCGCACGCGGTCGGTGTCGCCGCGCACCACCATGCCCTCGGAAACCTGGACGGTGCAGCCGGTTTCGAGCTTGGGGCCGAACTGGATGACGGGGTTGCCGTGGTCGTCGAGCACGGGTTGGCGGGTTTGGCGGTCGATCTTAGGCCGCCCGATCTCGACCAGGCACATGCGGCACATGCCGACCGGCGCCATCTTGGGGTGGTAGCAGAAGACCGGGATGTCGATACCGGCCATTTTGGCCGCGTCCACCACCAAAGTACCGGCCGGGACGGTGACTTGTTTGTTGTCGATGGTCAGAGTTACTTGATCGGTCATAGGGTGTCGGGTATCAGGCTGGTACAGGCTGCCGGGTGTTTTCGGTTTCGGGCTGCGGCCAGTCTTCGGGGAAGCGTTCGATGCCGGTGATGACGGCCTGGATGGAGAATTCGCCCAGCGCGCACAGGCATTTGCCCTCGATGTTTTTGGCGACGCTGTTGAGCAGTTGCACTTGATCGGAGCCGGCCTGCCCGGCTTCGATGCGGTCGATCAGGCGCTCCATCCAGTAGGTGCCTTCGCGGCAGGGGGTGCATTTGCCGCAGGATTCGTGCTTGAAGAAGTGCAGGGTCTTTTTGACCAGCCAGTCCATGCTGACCGAGTCGTCCACCACGATCACCGAGGCCGAGCCAAGCATGGAGCCGACGTTGGGCACGGATTCGTAGTCCATGGGGCAGTCGAGGGCTTCGTCATTGGCGACGATGATGGCGGAGGAGGCCCCGGCGGGCAGGATGGCTTTGATCTGGCGGCCGTCCGGGATACCGCCGCCGTGCTCGAAGATCAGCTCGCGGAAGGTGGTGCCCAGGGGCAGCTCGTAGTTGCCGGGTTTGGCGACGTTGCCGCACAGGGAGAAAATTTTTGGGCCCGGGCTTTTTTCGGTGCCGATGGTGCGGTACCAGTCCGCGCCCTTTTCGATGATCATGGGGACGTTGGTGAGGGTTTCGACGTTGTTGACGATGGTGGGTTTGCCGTACAGGCCGTAGCTGGGGGGGAAGGG
>JALUWE010000070.1 GCA_027019845.1 Anaerolineales bacterium
GCCTGCCCTTATGTACTGACTCTTTCCTGTCATTGCGAGGGCGCAAAGCGCCCGAAGCAATCCCCGATTTGTGTCTGGAGATTGCTTCGCCGCCTGCGGCGGCTCGCAATGACAGCACAATCCATTCAGGCTGAGCAGATACGTGCGGTTTTGAAAAGCGTCAACCAGTTTCAAGACGTATTTGAACCATCCCTTTTGCTCAAACCTTTTTCATCTCAGCGCTCTCTGCGCGCCCGGCGGTAAAATCTTTGCTTCTTTCAGCAGAGTCAGTACAATGCCGCGTGGAGTTGTGAAAGCTTATGAGCGCCCGAATTTTGATTGTGGAAGATGATACCACCCTGCTGGAAACGCTGACCTACAACCTGAGCAATGAAGGTTACACGGTGCAAACCGCCACCGACGGGCAAACCGGCCTGCAACTGGCGCGGCAGGAGAACTTCGACCTGCTGGTGCTGGATGTGATGCTCCCCCGGCTCGATGGGCTGTCGGTGTGCCGCATCTTGCGCCGCGAGGAGGTAGAAACGCCCATCCTCCTGCTGACGGCCCGCTCCGGCGAGATGGACAAAATCATCGGCCTGGATTCCGGCGCCGATGATTACATCACCAAGCCCTTCAGTCTGGGAGAGTTGCTGGCCCGCGTCCGGGCGGCGCTGCGCCGCAAAAAGCGCGCCCAGACCGCCCGTCGCCGGCTCACCAGCGGCGACCTGACCGTAGACCTGATTGGCCGCAAGGTGGAAAAGGGGGGGCGCCCTCTCTCCCTCAGCCACAAGGAGTTCGACCTGCTGGCGGAATTGATGCAAAACGCCGGCGCCGTCCTCTCCCGCGACCTGCTGCTGACCAAAATCTGGGGCTACGATTACGCCGGCGGCACGCGCACGGTGGATGTTCACATTCGCTGGCTGCGCGAAAAAATCGAAGAGGACCCCTCCCGCCCCCGGCGCATCACCACCATTCGGGGCATCGGCTACCGTTTTGAGGCATAACAGACTCCCCTGCAAGAAGGGGAAAAACCACACCGCCGAGCACGCAGAGAGCGCAGAGAAAACAAGGGCGGAGAGTAACTTGTATACTGGACTTTGAACCTTAACAAATGCGCATAGCCTTTTCAAAGGTCGTCCGGGGTGGTATGCTATCTTCTGGAAGGGCAAGGTGCAGCTTATCAAGTGTAACTGAGGAGCATAGGCTGCCTCTATGAGCAGATTGCTGACCTTCCTGCCCAGGAGACCCGATTAAGGATATTGAGGAGTGTTTTGGTTGAGGCACTGCCTCTTATCAAGAACAAGTCTGGGACAGCATAATGTTTTTGGGCCTGGGCCTCAAGGCGCACCGTTGCCCGACCGTAATGTTCAACTTTCTCAAAGGTCAGGAGGTAAAGATGCGTATTGCAGGCATTGATCTGGCGGTGAAGGCCCAACATCAGGTCGTGGTGGCTGATGAACAGGGTCATTTTCTCAGCGGGCCTCTCCGGTTCCGAACCGGGCAGCAGGAGTTGGAAGGAATTTACACGACGGTTTGCCGAGGTATGGCGGCGGAGGAAGAGCTGGTGGTGGTGATGGAGGCCACCGACATCGTGTGGTATCCGGTGGCTGTCTACTTCTACCGGCGCGGGGCTACGATTTACCTCATCAATCCCCGCATGTCATCCGACTTGAGCCGTTTCTACCGGCGTCATGCCAAAAGCGACCGGCTATCGGCGCAAGTGTTGGCCCGGCTTCCGCTGGTCAACCCCGACAGGTTGTATGCCTGGACGCCGCCGGGAGCGGCTCGGCTGGCTCTCCAGCGAGCCTGCAAGGAGCTGGAGCGTTTGACCGCCCGGATACAGGCCATCCAGAGACGGCTGTATGCGATGGATCATTTGGGCTGGCCAGACCTTCACCGGCGGGTCTTTCGCCGCCCCTTTGGTCCGGCGGCCCGCTGGTTTCGAGACCACTTTTATGACCCGCGACAGGTGGTGCAGGCGGGGCTATCCGGTTTGAGACAGGCCTGGCGGCAGGCAGCAGCCTGGAACGGCGACGAGACCTGGCTTGAACCCTTGCTCTCCCTGGCGCAAGAGGTGGTGGCCCTGTACGGAGAAGACTACCTGGACTATCAGGCTCTGGCCGCCGAGGTGCAGCGGGAGCAGCGTCGCCTGGCCGCCCTGGAAGCCGAGGCTCGTTTTGTGCGCCTCAAGGTGACCCGTCCCCGCTACCGCCAACTCCATCCCCGTCGTCATCTGGAAACCATCAAAGGGGTCGGTCAGGATGGGGCTGCGGTTTATGTCGCCTTTGTCGGCGATGTCCGCCGCTTTCCTTCCCGGCGCGCCTTTCGCGGCTGGAGTGGGCTGATTCCCTACAGCGCTCAGAGTGGGGAACGAGAGGGCAAAGGTCTGCACATCACCCAGGCCGGCCCGAACCTCCTCAAAAAATACGCCTATCTGGAGGCCGAGAGCGCCCGGCAATGGGATCCCCAAATCGCCGCCATCTACTATGACCAGATGGTTCACAAAGGCAAACATCACAAACAGGCGGTCTGTGCTTGCGCCACCCATCTCCTCGACCGCATTCGGGTCATCCTGACCGAAAACCGGCCCTATGAACTTCGGGATGTGGAGGGAAATCCGGTAACCCCGCAGCAGGCGCGGGCCATCATTGCCGAACGCTACACCGTACCGGAAGAAGTACGCCGGCGCAACACCCGTTATGCTCGCCGGGAGCGGGCGGAACGACGGGCAGAGCGAAAAAAAGAAAGGAGAAATCGCTCCAGTCAGACAAGAGGCTGACCCTGGGTCACCTCAACCTGGAAGCGATTTCCCCTCGCTCCGTGAAATCATGATAGCACAGCACGGAGCGAGTTGTCAAGCCCGGTAGCCCGGTCAAAATCAAAAAATCATCTTTTGACCAGGGGTAGGCCTCTTGCGTCTTGTGCCCGGCACCCCGGGTCAAGAAAGCTATTCGCATTTTTAAGGTTCAAATCCTTGACAGGGTTTTTGCTAACGGACACACAGTAAATTTGACAAAGGAAAGGAGCATTGATTAAACCAAAACAAAATGGACAAAAGAAGAAGGGGGAGGTAGTTGGAACGAGACAGGGATTTTCCAACCTTCTTCCAGCACCCGGTCAAGATAAAACCGTCCCAATTGAAACAGGCTGTGCATAAAGCGGTCAGTACGAACAATCAGGTTCAGTTTTCCGGTCTGAATAACCAGAACGCCCAGATAAAGCATCCAGATGTAAGCCAGAAAAACGGCAATCACAAAACGTTCCATCCGGGCCGCATGACGGATGCCTGATTTATCCAAACCAAAACCCCTTGATTTGGCATCAGTAAAGAGGGTTTCAATTTTGAAACGACGGCGATACCAACGTCGCGTTTCTTCAAGGCTCCGGGCACTGGTTACCAGATAAATATGCTCCTGTTCTTTTTCATTCCAGATAAAGGCTATATTGACAGGGCCGACATCCTGACGGGTGAAATACAAGGCATTAATCTGTAGACTTTCCCCCGCCGGAGGGGCCATATCTTCCAAAGTCTGCCAGTCCACGTCCTTGTGGGGGCGAACCCGGCTGTTTTTGGCCGTGCGGCAGGCATAATGCCAGGTGGGTTGGGCCGTAATCCAGCCAATCACTTCCGTGCCATCGAATTCAGCATCACCGGTCACAATGACCGTTGCCCCTTCCGGCAGAAGCTTGCGGACTTGTTCCAGCAAGGCCAGTTGCTTTTCGGCACTACTGTGCCCTTTCTTGCCTTTGTACACCATCCAGACCAACGGAATGACCCGCTTTTTGTAGACCAAACCGATGGTTAATATCAAACAGTTCCGCCCAACCTTGCTGCTGTCAATGCTTAACCGGTATTCGGGCAGCCTCAGGCTGGTCAGGACAATTTCAATGAACGGCAGAAAGTGACTTTCATAAGTGATGTGTTTATTCTTGACGAAACGATGGATCTGCTTTACCCGACTGGGATATTTGGCTCTGGCCCCCGATTTGGCCGCAATCTTCTCGAAATGGGATGATTTGCCCAGGATCAAACCGGTCATCATCAAGGCCAGGGCGTGAATATGGCTATCTCGAACACTCCCGCCCAGAACTTGCTTCAGATAGCCGGCAATGGCTCGGTTTATTCTTCGTGCGTCACTCATCAGAATCCTCCTCAACCGGTTCAACTTTGGGACAGAGTACAATAAACTCTGCTTTTTGTTAAACTTCCTGGCTTGTTCTTGTTCTGTCCTT
>JALUWE010000071.1 GCA_027019845.1 Anaerolineales bacterium
GGATTCGATGAACAGGGTGGGGATGTCGCGGCTTTCCATCACCGCGCGGCGGTTGTCTGCCAGGCCGGTGGACACGGTGCGGCAGCTTTTGATCGGGTGATAGACGATACCGTCGGCCTGGAATGTGTCCACCATGTCGGCCAATACCGCGTCCTGGTAGAACATGCTGTCCATAGCGTCGCGCACGTTGATCAGCAGGCCTTCGGCCAGGCTGTTGAAGGGGTCGTTGAGGTCGTACTCGAAACCGCGATTGGTGCCGCCGGAGGCGAACCACAGGTAGGTGGAGTTGACGAATGTGCCGCCCCACTCGGTGAAGAGTTCGTTGAAGCGGCGGAAAATCGGGTAGCAAGGGACGCCAACGAAGAGCAGGCGGTATTTTTCGTCGGTCAGCGTGCCGATGCCGTGCGCGGCTTTGTACTCCATCTCCTCGACCAGGTCGTCGAAATAGTCCGCGCCCTCCTGGGTGCCGCGAAAGCCGTTGGCAACGCCGAGGTAGACCGTGCCGTCGGTCAGCGCGTTGAAGAGAGATGGGCGGCTCTGGTTGAGTTCCAGCACCCGCGCCCAGCCGCGGCTCATGGTGTTGGCGTGGGCGAGCACCTGGCGGAATTTGTCGATGTCGAATTTCTTGCCGGTGACTTCTTCGCACAGCGCGATCAGTTCGTGGATTTGGGCGGCGACGTATTTGCGGTCGTTCTCGAAGTCGGGGTCGCCGCGCCAGGTCTGGCCGCGGGCCTGCCGGGTGCCGGGTACGTCCAGGGTGAAGATCGGGATGTCGTACATGCGTTCCCAAATCTCAGCCCATTTGATGTAGGTGTTGCACGCGTTGGTGTAGACCGCGATGGAGGGTTTGGGGATGTGCCCCATGGGGTGCGCGCCGTTGCGCAGTTGGATGGCGACGTCGGCTTTGACGTAGCCGCAGATGTCCGGGGAGTAGCCGTAGTCCTCGGCCTGGTTGAGGTATTCGTGTGCCACACGGCGCACCGCGGTTTGGAGCGAGTTGATCTCCGGGAAGACCATGGGCAGGTCGAAGACGCGCAGGATTTCCGCGATGCTGCCCATGACGAACACGTAAGCGGCCTGTCCGCCCTCGTCCGCCACGCGGGTCAGCCCTTCGAACCACTGGCGAAACAGGGTGGCGCCATCCCGGTTGCCGCGCCCGACCAAACCGTTGGTATCTTGTTGGGTAGTCATGGTTGTTCCTTGTGGGTGGTGCTTGGTAGGTTGGTAAACTATTTACGCAAACATCAGTGTCTCGACGAACGTTTCGAGTTGGATTTCCAGGTGGTCGAAACTGGTCATGTTCTCTTCGAATTCGGTGACGAAGTAGGGGATGCCGTGGTAGTCCAGCGCGTGGGTGTAGGCGACCTGCTCTTCCAGGCCGGGTTCGCACATTTTGGCCGCGGTGACCACGGCAGCCTCGGCGCGGGCGTTCTGGATGCGTTCGAGCAGCATTTTTTCTTTGGGTTTGCGCAGGTCGTGCTGCACCGGGCTGTAGGAGGATTTTTCGATGTAGGCTTCGGCCAGGTTGTAGAGCGGGTCCCCCTCCAGAGGAACGTCTTCCACAATCCAGCGCAGGCCGATCAGCAGATCGTCGTCCACCACGTAGGTGGATTGGGACAGGGTGCGCAGCATGTCCAGGGGGGGCTGTTCGCAGAAGCCGCCTTCGAACACCACGCGGATTTTGTCTTGCTTCTTGGCCTGGCGGGCTTCGATCATGGGCAGCGCGGTTTCGAGTAGCTGGTTGTGTTCTTCGCGCGGGATCATGCCGCCCACCGCCATGAGCAAATAGGCTTCGTATCCAGAGAGCAGCCAGGGGGTTTCGCGTTTGATTTCGTACATCCGGCGCAAGAGTTCCCGGTTGCGGTTGAACACCTGGATGGAATTGCGCAGGTCGTCGTCGGTCACTTGCCTGCCCGTGATGTTTTCGATCTCGCGTTTGAGGCGGTCGTATTCGTTGCGCAGGTATTGGGCGGCAAAGGACGAGTTGGCGTTTTGGGGCAGGTAGAGGATCTGGCAGGGGTAGTCGAAGTTGCGGCCCCAGATGGCGGCCAGGTTGCGGGCCGCGTCGCAAATCGGGTGGGTGACGAACATGTCCAACGTCACATGCCCGCCCAGAACCATCTCCAGGGAGGTCTTCAGGATCGAGCACAGGTACGAGCCGAAGCGCGAATCGGCGTGCATGGGTTCCATCGGCGCGCCGCGCACTTTGAAGGGCAGCATTCCGGCGGCATGGGCGATTTCTTCGGGGAAGTACACCTGAAAATGCCCGAGTACCTTGCCTCCGGCCTCGCGCCAGCGCGCGATGGTGGGGAAGTCCATGTCCTCCAACAGCTCGCGGCAGTGGTAGAGCACTTCTTCCAGCGGTTGCTCCCGCCATTCGGGGAAAGTTTGAACGCTCACGTTATCTGCTCCATTTTTGTTATTATCGTCAAAATAGTGAGACGTATTTAGTATACAGTTTTTTTGCGGTTTGTCAACAAAATGAAATATTTCACAAGTATGGGGTATTCGGAACGCCGCTTGACGGATCAGATACTCTCGTTTAATATCTAAATGCCCCACGCCAAAAAACACCGTCCGCAGGCCCGCCAGGAGAGCGCTATGGACATCTTCTTTCCGTATGGAACACCAGCCCACATCGTCAGCAGTGCTGGATTTGTGATCAGCACGTGGCTGGGTGCGTATCTGGCCGCGCACGTGCCGCGCAGCAGTTACTCCCGGCTGGTGATCCTCAGCCTGTTTGCGCTCTCGGCCTATTATTTGCACACCATTTTGTGCCTGTTCATGCCCGCACAGCAGGCCGGGTATTTGTGGCGGCGTTTCATGGGCTGGTTCGCGTTGATCCCATTTCCCTTTTGGCTGCACCTGACCTCCAAACTCCTGCCCGAAGAACAGCGCAACGCGCAGCGCACCGTGGTGCGCATGACCTATGCCGTGGCCTTATGGCTGGGCGCGGTTTGGGTCATTGGCGGCTGGCAATTCTCGCGTATCACACTCCTGCCGCCCAGACTGGTCTGGCCGATCCTGCTTTTCGTGACCGGTGTAAGCGGGGTGGCGCTTTGCAACGTGTGGGCATTGCGCAAGCAGGCCGCGGACCAGGCGTTGCGGGCGCGTTACACGCTCCTGGCGGTGATCATCTCCCTCTTGATGGCCGGTATCCTGTATTGGCCGCTCGTCAACTGGCTGGAATTGCCCTGGAACCCGATCACCCGTCTGGCCGTAGGGGACAGCTTTCCGCTGGCCAGCACGTTGACCCTGGCCTACTCGGTCGCTTTTCACAAAGCCTTTGTGGCTGGCCGGTGGGGAAAGCGGGATTTCTTCTTCCATGCGGTGGTGGTGATCATCATCGCCAGCCTGTACCTGCTCACCATGCTGGGCGCGTGGCGCTTTGCCATCATTTTGGGTTTCGACACCCCCCTGCTGGCTCTGATCGCGGTGGTGGGATTGGCTATCCTGACACACCTGTTGGCTCTGCCCGCCCGCCGCTGGTGGGAGAGCCAGTTTTTCGAGCAGCTACGCCCCATCCGCCGCGGGATGCGCGTTCTCATCCAGATGGCTAACGACTTCGAAGGCCGCCTGGAATCGCAGATGAACATGCTGGTCAGGCGGCTGACGGAACTGACCGGCGCGTCCACCACCTGTGTTGCTCTGTTGGAAGACGGCCAGCTGATCGTCAAAGCGTCCACCAATCCGGAATACATCGGCAAAGCCATCCCGGCGGACAAGTTCTCTGCCAGGCATCCCTCCCTGGCCTTCAGTTTTCGCAGCCAGCCGGACGAAGGCCACCACAGCGCGCCGTGGAACTGCTTTCATCTGGCGGAGGCCATCCGGGTCAACGGCGAAGTAGCCGGTTATTTGCTTTTGGGCGAGCGCGGCATGGGGGAGGGGTATGATCGGGACGAGCGGGTGTGGATTTTCACGTTGGCCGCGCATTTGGGCGCGGCGCTGGAGCATGCCCGGCAGCGCGAGGAGATTACCAGGATGATCGCCGAGCTGGAATCGGAGGCTCGCGAGGTTGCCCGGCAGACGCAAGTGCTGGATGCGGAGTTTGCCGCCGCGTTGTCTGGCCCGCCGCCGCGTGTCAGCCGCCAGGAGCTGCGCGAGGCCATCTATGCCTACAACGATCCGGCGCGCATGGAAGAGATCGTGGCACGCGAGG
>JALUWE010000072.1 GCA_027019845.1 Anaerolineales bacterium
TGTTCGGCACGGTGGGGGCCATGCTGGGGCCGCTGGGGGCCGGTACGGCGCTGAATTTTTTGTATCACTTTGGGGCGGGGGGCGCGCCGGGGTGGGTGCGCGGGGGCGCGGGGCAGCTGGCCGCCGCCCTGGCCGGGGCCGCGAAAGCGTTTGGGGCCGAGATTCAGGCCGGGGTCCCGGTGCGCAGCATCCTGATCGAGAACGGCCGCGCCACCGGGGTGGAGACCGCGTCCGGGGAACGCGCCCACGCGCGGGTGGTGGTTTCTTCCGCAGACCCCCGCCACACGTTTTTCGATTTGTTGGGGGCGCGGCATCTGCCGGTGCGGGTCGTCCGGCGGGTTCAGAACATCCGCTTCCGCGGTTCGACAGCCACGGTGCATCTGGCCTTGCGCGGTTTGCCGGATTTCGGCGTCGATCCGGCGCGTTTGCGCGGCTGGGTGGTGCTCTGCCCCGGCCTGATGCACCTGGAGCGCGCCTACGACGATGCCAAGTACGGGCGGTTCTCCTCCAACCCCGCGCTGCTGGTGTCCATTCCCAGCCTGCGGGAGGCGGGCCGCGCCGCGGAGGGGCAGCACACGCTTTCGGCGATGGTGCGCTACGCGCCCTACTGCCTGCGGGAGGGGGACTGGGAAACCCAGCGGCCGCGGCTGGAGCAGGCGGTGATCGACACGCTGAGCGCGTACGCGCCCGATCTGCCGGGGCTGGTGTTAGCGGCGCGCAGTTTCACGCCGCTGGACTACGCGCGCGAGTTCGGCCTGAGCGAGGGGAGCTGGATGCACGGCCAGATGGGGCTGGACCAGCTGCTCTTCATGCGCCCGATTCCCGGCTGGGGGCGTTACCGCACGCCGGTAGCGGGGTTGTACCTTTGTGGAAGCGGGACTCATCCGGGCGGGGGCCTCACCGCCGCGCCCGGCAGGAACGCGGCACGGGTGATTCTGGAGGTGGAGGGTTGAAGGTTCGCACACCATGAACATTCGCTCCATCACTACTCTGCTCGATCCCGGCTGGCCGTTGGACGAGGGCGTGCTGCAAAAGGCGGGCGCGTTCATCGCTGCGGCGCGGCAGGCGGTGCAATCCGCGGGCTATGAGGTGCAAACCACCCGGCTGGCGAGCGTGCCCTTTCCCTGGTTGCTGCCGGCGTGCGATCCGGTGGAGACGCTGGTATTCGCGCAAACGCTGGAGAAGGCGGCCCGCGCGCAGGGGTACGATTACGTTTCCATCGGCCCTGCGCTGCCCGAATATGCGGCCAGTTACCCGCTGCTGCCGGACATCTTCGCGGCCACCGAGAATGTGTTTGCGGCCGGGGTGATCGCCACCGCAGCGGGCGGGGTTTCGCTGCCTGCGGTGCGCGCCTGCGCGGAGGTGATGCACCGTTGCGCGCGGCTCAGCCGGGATGGGTTCGGCAACCTGTATTTTGCTGCGCTGGCGAACGTGCCGCCCGGCGGGCCGTTTCTGCCCGCGGCTTACCACCGGGGCGGTGCGCCCCGATTTGCCATCGCCACCGAGGCCGCAGACCTGGCGGTGGCGGCCTTCGGCGCGGCCGCGACCCTGGCCGAGGCGCGCCAAAATCTGATCGCCAGCATCGAAAGCCACGCCCAAAAGCTGGCTGCAGTGGCGGAATCGCTGCAAGCCGCGCACGGCATCCGTTTTGCGGGTTTCGATTTCACCCTGGCCCCCTTCCCGCAGGAAAACCGTTCGATTGGGGCTGCGTTGGAACGGCTGGGGCTGCCCGCGCTGGGGCTGCACGGCTCGCTGGCCGCCAGCGCGTTTCTGATGGAGACGCTCGACCGCGCCCGCTTCCCGCGCGCCGGGTTCTGCGGCCTGATGCTCCCGGTGTTGGAGGACGCGGTGCTGGCCGCGCGCGCCGCGCAGGGCACGTTGACCGTGACCGATCTGCTGCTCTATTCCACGGTGTGCGGCACCGGGCTGGACACCGTCCCCCTACCCGGCGATACCACGCAGGCGCAACTGGCTGCCATTCTGCTGGACGTGGCCGCGCTGTCCAACCGCCTGAACAAACCGCTCACCGCGCGGCTGATGCCCATTCCCGGCAAACAAGCGGGCGACCCGCTCACCTTCGATTTCCCCTATTTTGCGGACAGCCGGGTGATGGCGGTGCGCGCCGCGGCCCTGACGGGGCTGCTGGGGGGAGAGGAAAGTTTGCTGTAACCCACACAGCGGCCTCACTTCTGCACCAGACGATAAATCTCCCCCTGGCGGGCGACCAGATAGAGTTCTCCGGCCTCGTCCTCGCCGAAGGAGGTGATCAGCCAGTTCCGCTGAAAGAGCAGCGCGTGCTGCCAGTTGCCGGATTCATCCCGCACCAGCCCCCACACGTTCCCGGAGCAAAAATCGCCGAACACATAGACACCCTGCCAGTCGGGTAACTGCGCGCCGCGGTAGACGTACCCGCCCGTGACCGAACAACTGCCATCGTCCTGGTTGTACTCCCAGATGGGCGCCACCAGCGCGAGGCCATCCGGGGGCGTACCCTCGAAGGGGTGGCTGGCTTCGAAGTAGTCCCAGCCGAAATTCGCGCCCCCGGGCTGTCCCGCGGGGTAGAAGTTGATCTCCTCCCACATGTCTTGGCCCACGTCTGCGATGTACAGGTCTCCGGTCAGGCGGTCGAAGCTGAACCGCCAGGGGTTGCGCAGGCCGTAGAGCCAGATTTCGAGGCGTCCTCCGAGTTCACGGAGGATGCCATCGCTGGCAAAGGGGTTGTCTGGCGGGATGGCGTAGGGTTGGGCTGCGTCCACGTCGATGCGCAGGATGGTGCCGAGCAGCGTTTGGATGTTCTGGGCGTTGCCTTCGGGGTCGTCTGCCGCGCCGCCGTCGCCCAGGCCGATGTACAGCCTCCCGTCGGGGCCGAAGACAAGATGCCCGCCGTTGTGGTTGGCGTAGGGCTGGGGCACGCGCAGCAACACGAACTCGGTGGACGGGTCGGCCTGGTTGGGATCGTCGGGCCGCACGGTGAAGCGGGAGACCACGGTGTCGCCGTTGTTGTCGGTGTAGTTGACGTAAAAGTAGCCGTTTTGGGCGTAGTTGGGGTGGAAGGCCAGGCCGAGTAACCCCTGTTCGTTGCCGCGGTCTCCCACCCGCTCGCGGATGTCCAGGAAGGGGGTCTGCTGGCCGATGATGCGGATTACGCCGGGCTGCTCGACCACGAACAGGCGCCCGGAGCCATCGCCTGCGTTGGTGAGCAGCAGGGGCTTGTCGAAGCCGTCGGCGATCAGCTGCCAGGTGTAGGCGTTGGGGTCGGGGAGGGTGGTGACGGAGGCTGGTGCCCCGGCGGGGTCCGGTTGGTCTGCCTGGGGCGCGGGTTGGGTGAGGGTGTAGGTGTCGAGCACCTGGCCGTCTACGGTGATGAATTCGAAGGTGAGCTGGGTCTCGGTGGCGGTGACGCGCATGGCGCCGTGGCCGTCGCGGTAGCGGAACTCACTGCCGCGTTGGGGATTGGCGAAGATGTAGCGGTTGGGGCTGCCGCCGAGGCCGTTGACGAAGTAGGGGAAGCCGTCGCGGATGATGCGCTCGTAGGTGTGGTCGTGCCCGGCCAGCACTGCGTCCGCGCCCCATTCCTGGTAGGGCCATTGCATCCAGATGGTGGGGCCGTGGGTGCCGGAGGAGTAGGGGGCGTGGTGCATGTAGACGATTTTCCAGGGCGCGGTGGAGGCGGCCAGTTGTTCTTGCAGCCATTGCCCCTGGGGGGAGGAGCGCGCCACGCCGTCGGGTTCGCGCGTGTCGCTGTCGAGGGCGAAGAAGTGTACCGGTCCCCAGACGAAATCGTAGTATCGCTCGTTGCCGGGCAGGGTGAAGTAGTCCAGGTAGGGTTGGGGCGGCTTGCCCGCGTCCCAGTCGTGGTTGCCCAGGGAGGGGAAGAAGCGGTTGACATCCGCGCCGGGGCCGTATTCGCCGTAGTAGGGGGCGATGAAGTCGCTGAAATATTGGCCGATGTTCTGGTCGATGGTTTTGGCGGAGCCGCTGGGGTAGTTGTTGTCGCCGGTGGTGATGATCAGTTCGGGGTTCCAGGATTTGACCAGTGCGGCGACGGCTTCCAGTTCAGGCCCTGCCTGGCCGTAGTCGCCGATCACCGCGAACACGAGGGGCGGCGTGGCCG
>JALUWE010000073.1 GCA_027019845.1 Anaerolineales bacterium
CATCGGTAGCCTGTGGGTGGCACTCACGGCAGGATCGGGACATGTAGATGGTCAGGTCGCGGGTGTCCTGAAAGTTCTGTTCGGGGTGCGGGAAGCCGGTGATGTCGGTGTGGCACTGTACGCAGACATACCCCTCGCGTCCGTGGACCGATGTTTTGTAGAGCACGGATTCCACCGTCAGGCTGACTTTCTCGCCGGAGGGGAGCGGCAGCACCATGTTGGGGTTGCTGTGGCACTCCAGGCAGGCCTCGTCGCTCATGGGGACGCGGTCGATGGGAAGGGGCGTGGTTTGCAGGGCGGGCGAGACCTGATCGGAGGCCCGCCCCCACCCTGCCGGGACGAGGCTGATCCCGACCAGCAGGATCGGGATCAGCAGGACGCCCAGGGCCTTGCGTTTCGTGCGAGCGGGTAGGGGTGCCATAATCGTCTTCCGAATTAACTTTCGGGTTCGGGGGTGGGAGTCGGTTCGGGTGGGGTATGGTAGCCGCTGGCCCGTTCCGCCAGCAGCGCGGGGTCTTTGACGGTGGCTTTCTCGCCGTTGTGGCATTGGCCGCAGGCGTATGGCAGGGTCAGATAGGGCATGGCACGCGTGCCGTCCTGGTTGAATTGGGGCGCGTCCGGGTCCGGGTTGATGGAGAACAGGTGGGAACTGATGTCGCCGGTGAATATCTGCAGGTCGCCCTGGGCGGATTTGGCACTTGGCGGCATGTGGCAGTCGGTGCAGGCCAGGGCGGTGTGGCGCTCGCTGTTCTGGTAGGTTTGCTGCCAGTGGCAGGATTCGCAGGTCTGGCGAATGCCCGCGGTGGGGTTGATGTCGGGGTCGGCGTAGATGGCGCTGGCGTGCGGATCGTGGCAGGCGATACATTGCAGCGCGAAATGTTTGGAGTTGTAGAGTTCTTCGTATTGTTCGTGGTGTTTGATAAAGCCGCCCGCGGCGTCGATCTGCGCCGGGTCGCCGCGCACGTGGCACTGACCGCAAAGCTGGTTGGAGCGGTCCACCACCATCAGATAGCCGTAGGGGTCGGAGGCGTGCAGGTTGCCGGGGCCGTGGCAGGCTTCGCACTGGATGCCGGGCAGCGCCCAGGTGCCGATGATGCCCGGCATGTCGTCCTGGTGCCCATCGGGGCGGTAGCCGGTGGTATGGCAGGCGCCGCAATCGTAGGGCTTTTGCTCCCCGGCGTGGTAGGCCACCCAACCGGCGGGCAGACCGGCCGCGTCGTTTTTGAAGTTCCACTGGGTGGTGGCCTCTTCATCGCCGGTGATGATGTAACCGTCCAGATCGATGAAGCGCGCTTTCCAGCCGAAGCCGCCGATCACGTAACTGATGTCGTCCCAGGTGTAGCCCTCGGGCGGCTCGGTGACGCCGCCTGTCAGGTTGTCGTAGGGGAAGGTGGGCGGCTGGCCGTTTTCGATTTTGGTGAGCTTGTAGGGATGGCCGGAGAGCATGAATTTCGCATATTCGTTTTCATGGCATTCCCCGCATTTTTCTGAGCCGACGTACTCCAGCCGCACACTGGCGTCTTCGCCGGGAGGGCCGGCGGGGCCCTGGGGGCCTGCCGGGCCAGCGGGACCCACCGGGCCCGGAGGGCCGGGCGGGCCAGCACAGGCGGCCAGGAAAACGAATGCCAGAAGCCAGGGTACACCTGAGATGTAAAGCCATTTTTTCGACATCGCAATCTCCACACGAAGAAATGTGCTCTTCGCTGCCCCCGGGCCTCGCAGATGTTCAAAACCTGCGAGGCCGCGGGGGGCGATAGTTTGCGTTATGGTCGTTCGTGGTAGCCGACAGCCGCTTCGATCAGCGCGTCGTCTGTCATCACCGGCGCGATGCCGCCTTCCACGTGACAACTACGGCAGGCGAAGTCCAGCGAGATTTGCGAGAGCGATAGACTGCCGTCTTCGTTGAACTGGCTGACCTGGAAGGGGTCGATGGCCGTCAGGTGTGTGCGGATGTCGCCGGTAAACTTTTCGGCGTTTCCGACCGCGCTCTTGACGATGCGCGGCATGTGGCAGTCGATGCACTGGACGAACTCGGCGTGCTTTTCGTTGTTCTGGTATTTGGCTTCCTGGAAGTGGCAGTTTTCGCAGGTGGTGCGGGTGGTTTGTACATTGGCCTGGCGCAGCTGGACCACTCCGGCGTGCGGGTCGTGGCAGTCCACGCAGTCGAGCGCAATGTGTTTGCTTTGGAACAGCTCTTCGTACTGTTCGTGGTGCTTGATGAAACCGCCCTTGGCATCCACCTCTTCGGGAACCCCGCGGAAGTGGCAGGAGCCGCACGATTCCGCATCACGGTCCACCTTCATGGCGACGCCTTGCGGATTTTCGGCGTGCAGGCTGCCGGGGCCGTGGCACTCCTCGCAGCGGATGCCGGGTTCAGCCCAGGTACCGATCAGGCCGGGCAGGCCGTCCTGGTTGCCCTCGGGGCTGTAGCCGGTGGTGTGGCAGGAGCCGCAATCGTAGGGTTTTTGTTCTTGACCGGCATGGTAGCCCACCCAGCCCGCTTCGTTGCCCACCACGGGGTTGGCAAAGTTGTACTGGTTGACGTAGTCGGTGACTCCCGTTTCCCCTGGCGGGTTGGTGATGATGTAGCCTTGTTTATCGATGAAGCGGGCTTTCCAGTTGTACCCGCCGATGACGTACAGGATGTCATCCCAGGTATACCCCTCGGGCGGGTCAGGGACTTCGGTGAAGGGATAGTCGGGCGGCTGCCCGTCTACCACCGGGTTGAGCTTCCAGGGGTGGCCGGAGAGAATGAACACGTCATAGATGTCCTGGTGACATTCTGCGCAGGTCTCCATACCGACGTATTCCGCGCCGACCAGCGTTACGCCCGGCTCCCCTGGCGGTCCTTGCGGGCCTGGAGGGCCAGCGGGGCCCTCAGGCCCGGGAGGTCCTGCCGGCCCCTGCGGCCCTGGAGGGCCTGCGGGACCTTCCGGCCCCTGCGGGCCTGTACACCCCGCTAAGACAACCGCGATTATCACAAGGGCTGCGGCAAAGACGAAAAGAATTTTGTGTTTCATGAACATCCTCCTAACGCCGAACAAGATATGTCGGGTCGAAACGTTTTTTCTGTTCTTTTCGGGTGCACCTCCTTTCTTCTCTGTCCTGTACGGGCGGGTAAATATGCCCACACATAAGGGGTTGGATGCTTTTCTTCATTGTATTGCGAAGATTAATGGAAAATGAGTGACAACTGTCCCTTTTCCTGTGTGACAGTTGTCATCTCGTCTTGCCTGTATATGGAACTTCCCTCTGTGCCGTACTGCTTGCCCCCTCTTTGCCGTATGACATTTGTCCTGAATTTTTTAGGACAATCCTCACCAATCATGCCTGGAAGTATGCTGTTTCTCATGCCCACTTAATCATCCTGTGCGAGAATAAGGCATCTCAAAAAAGCGGTTTACGCACCAAACATTTTCGAAGACACGGAGGACAGTTGTGGAATCATCAATGGAAGCTCAAGTCAGTTCCCCCGGGCGGATGAAGTTCATCATTGGCGGGGTGCTCATCCTTGCCGCCATCGTTTACCTGATTGTCTCTGCCACCAGCGCAACCGCGCAGTATTTTCTCACCGTGGACGAGCTGGCAGCCAGAGCCGACACGCTGCAAGGGCGTGAGGTGCGCGTTTCCGGCGCGGTGGACGGCAACACCATCCAGTACGATCCCGAAACCCTGACGCTGACCTTCATTGTGGTGCATGTCCCGGGCGACCTGAAGGATGTGGATGAGCAGGGCGGGCTGGCAAAAGTGCTGCGCGATGCGGTCTCCGACCCCACCCGTACCCGTATCCCGGTCGTTTACGTCGGCCCCAAGCCAGACCTGCTGCGCAACGAGGCCCAGGCCATCATGACCGGGCGCATGGGCGAGGACGGCGTCTTTTACGCGGATGAACTGCTGCTCAAATGCCCGACGCGCTATGAAGAATATTCCCCCGAAGGTGTGGAGGGATAAGAAACGAACGTTAACAATACCTTTTGTCATTCTGAGGGCACGAAGTGCCCGAAGAATCTCCCTCACCATTGTTGAGATTCTTCGCTGTCGCTCAGAATGACGCAGGTAACAGAGGCATGAAATGCGTAACTCCCGTCTCTCGAATTCATA
>JALUWE010000074.1 GCA_027019845.1 Anaerolineales bacterium
AACCCGATATCGCGGTCGCGGTGGTGCTCGAAAACGCGGGGGAAGGCTCGGTAGTAGCCGCACCGGTCTTCAAACGCATCGTGGAAATCTACTACTTCGGCCAGCCGGTCAGTTTGCTGCCCTGGGAGACCGAGATCAGCCCGCCTCCCCCGCCGTAAGCACGGTGACAAAAACACCGTTTTCCTCAATTCCCCGTTTTCGGATACAATTCCCCCCATGAAAGTCAGACTGTGGAGCGTTCTGCTCCTTCTTCTCGTGGCCGGTTGTGCGAGCAGCACGCCTGCACCCACCGGCACGCCGCCGCTTCCCTCGCCTACCCCGCCCCTGGCAGAGCCGGCCATCCGCGTGACCCGCCCGCCCGACCCCGCCGAGGCCGCGCGCGCTTACCTCACAGCCTGGCAGGCCGACGATTACGCCGCCATGTACCGCCTGCTGAGCAGCGACAGCCAGCGCACGATCAGCGAAGAGACCTTCACCAATCGCTATTTGAACCTGGTCGTGGAGGCCGCGGTGCCGCCCGGCGAACTGGATTTCGAGATACTATCCACGGCACTCAGTTCCCAAACCGCGAGCGTGGATTACCGCCTCACCCTGCGCAGCGTTCACTTCGGCGACCTCAGCCGCGAGGTGCGCATGGCCCTGCAAATGGAAGACGGCCGGTGGCGCGTGGTCTGGAACGAAAGCCTGCTGCTGCCCGAGCTGGCCGGCGGCAATGTGTTGCGCCGCTTGACCCTCCCGCCGGAGCGCGGCCCGATCTACGACCGCGACGGCGAACTGTTGGTCGGCGTGGCCGATGCGTACGCCATCGGCATCGTGCCCGCCCAAATCGACCCCGATCTGGAAGAGAGTATGCTCAACCTGCTCGAAGATGGCACCGGCCTGCCTGCCGAATACATCTTTACCTTTTACCAGGATTCGCCGGAGGCCGATTTTTACATCCCGATCACCGACGTTCCCGCGGAGCAGTTGAACCCGGTGTTCAACGCGCTTTCCAGCTACGACGCCATCCGCATCAGCCCGTTTACCGCGCGCTATTATTTCGGCACCGGCATCGAGATCGGCTACGTCAGCGCGGTGCAGCCTGAGGAGGTAGATTTCTACACCCGGCTGGGGTACCTGTGGGCCGAACGCGTGCCGCGCGCCGGGCTGGAATTGTGGGCCGATCCTTACCTGGGGGGCAAACGCGGGGCAACCCTGTTTGTCGACTCGCCCGATGGCGAAGTGATCACCACCCTGGGCGAGACGCCGATTGGCCCCTCGGATACGGTGTACACCACCCTGGACAAACAGTTGCAGCTCGCGGCGCAGAAAGCGATCTTCGGTTTCCGCGGCGCCATCGTGGTTTTGGAAAGAGACACCGGGCGCGTGCTGGCCATGGTCTCCTCGCCTGGCTTCGACCCCAACCTGTTCGAGCCGGAAAACGTGAACGCTTTGTGGACCTCGCCACTCAACGACCCGGAAAACCCGCTCTTCAACCGCGCCTCGCGGGGGCAGTATCCTTTGGGATCGGTGTTCAAACTCGTCACCATGGCCGCCGCGCTGGAGAGCGGCTTGTTTACGCCCGAGGACACCTACGATTGCCAGTACGAATTCACCGAATTGCAGCCGGACGGCCCCATCCTCTACGACTGGACGGCAACCCGCGAAGATGAGCCTCCCAGCGGGGTGTTGACCCTGCCCGAAGGGTTGATGCGCTCGTGTAACCCGTGGTTTTTCCACATCGGCTTGCGGCTCTTTCGGGAGGGGCTGGGAAATGCGATCTCCGACATGGCGCGAGGGTTTGGCCTGGGCAGCCCGACCGGGATCATCGGGCTGCCGGAAGAGGGGGCCGGGAACATTCCCGAACCGATAGAGGAGCTGGACGCCACCAACATCGCCATCGGCCAGGGGGATGTCCAGGTCACGCCGTTGCAGGTGGCGACATTCGTGGCCGCCATTGGAAACGGCGGCACGCTGTTTCGCCCGCAAATGGTCGAGCGCATCGTCGACCCCACGGGCAAAGAGATTTTCTCCTTCGAGCCGGAGGTGATCGGCACCTTGCCCGTCAGCCCAGAGACCCTGACGGTCATGCAAGAGGCCATGCACATGGTGATCGACGACCGCCGCGGCACAGCCAGTCAATATAACTGGTCGTTTCCCGTCGAGCTTGCCGGAAAGACCGGCACCGCCGAAGTGGGCGGCGATCTGGACCCCCACGCCTGGTTCGTGCTCTACACAGACGGCGGCAGCGAAGAAAAGCCCGACATCGCAGTCGTCGTGATTGCCGAGAACTCCGGAGAGGGGTCGCAAATCGCAGCCCCCATCGCTCGAAGGGTGCTCGAAGTGTATTACCGCGGCCGGCCAGGCTACAAATATCCCTGGGAGGTTCGCATTGGTGTGCCCGAAGACCTGCTCCCCGAACAACCCGAGGAGGAACAGCCGGAAGAAGAAGACGACGACGATGAGGGCGATGGCGAGAACAACGGACTATGACAGGATTGTTAGTTTTTTGTTAGATTGTCTGCCAAGTGTTTTTCTACCGTTGACAAACAAAATCGGTTTGCTTATTGTATAGTTGGCATTTCCACCTTTTTATTCCCATTCCCAAAAATTGAGCCAATGAGCGTGAACCTGTTCCTCTCATTGGTAGTAGATCAGATAAAGCCTCGTGGATACAAGCACACAGAACCTGGTTTTGCAATTGCAAAATGGCAGTTTAGATGCTTTGGGCGCGTTGTATGACCGCTTCAACCAGATGGTATATCGAACTGCCCTGGGCATCACGGGGGATGCGGAAGCAGCTTCTGATTTGTTGCAAGAAGTGTTTTTGCGCATGCACCGTTTTGCGGACCGCATTGACCCCGATCGTCCATTGGAACCCTGGTTGTATCGAGTGACAGCCAATTTGTCTTGTACCTGGGTAAAACGCCAGCGTTGGCTGCGGCCTATTGAAGATATTGCCGAATGGTTGGTCAAAGACCATAAAAGCTCGCCTGCACAAATAGCGGAAAGCAACGAAACTTGGGGGGAAATCGAACAGGCCATTGCTGCTTTACCTCTTGCGCAAAGAACCGTAATCGTCATGCACTATGTCAATAATCTCTCTTTGAAAGAAATAGCAGAGATATTAGACGTACCGGTGGGAACAATCAAATCGCGTTTGTATTACGGTCGCCGTGAACTAAAGAAACAAATGCGATCCCAGGAAGGGGTGTTGCCAAATGTCGGCTATGAATTCACCTGATTCCCGTACCCCAGACGAGTTTGATGTTGCCCTGAGTCACCTTTTTCATAATTGGGCAGATCAACAGACCCCTCCAGCCTATGCCAGGAACCGCGTTTTGAAAAAAGCCGCGAGAAACGCAAAGGTGGATTTTGGCAGATATTTCCTGATCACTTTGAAACGTTTGAACCCCTACTGGACGGGACGCCCTCTAAACCATACCGAATTGACAAAGTGGCTGTTTTCACAGGCCATGTTGCAGTGTTTTAGCATGGACCGCCGCGCCTTACGTATGCTTTGTTAGTGTCTTGGGCGCAGCGTAGGCGAATCGTAGGCAAGTCGTAGATTCTTGACTCAACACACCCCTTGTGCTATGCTATACACTGCTTTATGAGAATACCATTAGCGGTATACATTTTATGTTTGCCCAAAGGAGGTGATGCCTGCAAGCGATACGAATGAATTCCTCGCAGCGGTCAGATGCTGCCAAGTCTCTTTTCTCACTATCTAATGTTTCCAAATCGGAGGAGAAACGATTATGTTTCGAAGCAAAAAATTAGTGTTCGCTTTTGGCTTGCTCGTGGTGGCCAGCTTTGTGTTGGCAGCCTGTCAGCCAGCAGCGCAGCCCACTCCCGAGGTTCAGACTGTGGTCGAGACGGTTGTCGTGACCGAGGTCGTCGAGGGCGAAACGGTCGAAATCGTTGTGACCGCCACCCCCGAACCTGTACCGGAAGAGCCTGCCGGGCCGCGCACCCTGGTGATCTGCATGGGCCAGGAACCCGAAACGCTGTACCCCTACGGCGGCTCGATGCTGGCTGCCAGCAGCGTGCTCGAGGCGGTTTACGATGGCCCGATCGATGGCCGCTCCTTTGACTATCAGGCCGTCATCATC
>JALUWE010000075.1 GCA_027019845.1 Anaerolineales bacterium
ACGGCCCGTGCGCCAGCGGTTCGATGGTGGGGGTGGGCGTCCGCGTCTGGGTGGGGGTGGGGGTGAGGGTTTGTGTCGGCGTGGGCGTAGCCGAGGGCGGCTGCCGGGTTGGGGGCTGCGTCTCGGTGGCCTGCACGAGCGGGGTCGCCTGCGGGGTGCGTCCCCCGCCCCAGGGACGCGTGCAGGCAGCCAGAACGACCAGAGCAGCGAACAAAAAAAGAACACTGGTGAGGAATTTGCGCGGCATAGAAACCTTCCGTAGGGATTGGCGGGTGTTGGCGTTCCGGCAATTATACACGGAAGACGGGAGACACGGATTGAAACAGCCAGACACGTGAGCGCAGCCGGGCCAATCCCGCCTATCCGCGCACCACCAGCTCGAACACGTCGGGCCGGGCGTAGTGGCCGCACACGTCGAGGGTCATCAGCTCTTCGGCCACTCTGCCGGGATCGATCTCGGCCACCAGCAGTTGCTCGGTGTCGTCTGCAGGGCCGGCGATGTACTTCCCGTCCGGGCCGATGATGGCC
Source organism: Anaerolineales bacterium (assembly GCA_027019845.1). Lineage (GTDB taxonomy): Bacteria > Chloroflexota > Anaerolineae > Anaerolineales > JABWBV01 > JALUWE01. Next base: position 529 of record JALUWE010000075.1, read on the forward strand.
GAGCCGCCGAACATCCATTGGTCCCCGGGCATGTCGTGCAGCAGCGGCAGGTCGGGCGGCAGGTGCTCGCGGCGCAGCACGGTCCCCACCGCGATCACGAAACAACGCCCCTCGAACGCGTACCCCCGCGAGGCCACCTGGTGCAGCTCGTGCGCGGTAGGCCAGACCGCGGCGTGGATCACTTCCCCCTTCTCGTGCATGGCCTGCCGCGCTAGTGGCATCCAATGCTCCCAGCATATCAGCCCGCCGACGCGCCCCAGCGGGGTGTCCACCGCGGTCAGGGTGCTGCCGTCGCCGCGTCCCCAGATGGTGCGCTCGGTGTAAGTGGGCACCAGTTTGCGGTGTTTGCCCAGAAGCTCACCCCGCTCGGAGATGTACAGCATGGTGTTGTACAGGGTGCGGCCGTGGCGTTCGTTGAGTCCCATGATCAGCGTCAGCCCGGCTTTGCGGGCCGCGGCGCACAAGCGGTCGGTGGCCGGGGAGGGGATTTCGGGGCTGTTTTCGAACAGGCGGCGGAACACGGCTTTGGCCGGGGGGTGGTCCCACAAGGCGGCCTCGGGCGCGGTGTCGATCCAGATCGGGTAGCCGGGCAGCCAGGTTTCCGGGAAAACCAGCAGCCGCACGCCCTGCTTTCCGGCCTCGGCGATCCACTCTTCCGCGATTTTCAGGCAGCCGTCCAAATCCAAAAAGGCGGGCGCCACCTGCGCAGCAGCGATTTTGTACGTGTTCGATGGTGTTGGCATTTTCTCTCCTGGGGTGGACAGTGTTCGGTGTGCAGTATGCGGTTGGGGTAACAAGGAGTAAGGAGTAAGAAGTAAGTGTCTATCCGAAAAATATCGTTGTGATGTCATTGCGAGCCCCCGAAGGGGCTGCCTGCCCTGAGCAGCGCCGAAGGGAAGCAATCCCCTTTCATCGCCCAGGAGACTGCTCCGGCGGCTTTGCCGCCTCGCAGTGACACCCCGCAAAGAATTTTCGGATAGGCTCTAAGGGCAACCCACGCAACCAGTATTCAGTGGTCAGTGTTCAGTGGTCAGTGCTCCCAGTGCTCCCAGTGCTCCCAGTGTTCAACCAATCAACCACTTCCTCCATCACCCGTTCGGCGACTTCGGCCTTGCTCATCAGCGGCAGTTGCTCGCGGCGGCCATCTGCGAAGAGCAGGGTGACGCGGTTGGTGTCCACCGCGAAGCCTGCGTCCGGCGCGGAGATGTCGTTGGCGACGATCATGTCTAGTTTTTTGGCGTTCAACTTGGCCTGGGCGTTGTCGAGCAGGTTCTGGCTCTCGGCCGCGAACCCGACCGTTATCCCTTTCCACTGGCCGCGGGTTTTCCGTTGCGCGACCTGCGCCAGAATGTCCGGGTTGCGCGCCAGTTCGATGACCGGCAGGCTGCCGGTTTTCTTGATCTTGTGCTCCTGGGTGCGCGCCGGGCGGAAATCGGCCACTGCCGCGGCCATGATCAGGACATCGGCTTCGGGCAGCGCGGCCATGACCGCCTCGCGCATCTCTTGGGCAGTGCCCACCTGCACCAGCCGCGCGCCGACGGGCGGGGCCAGCGCGGCCGCCGCGCTGATCAGCGTGACCTGCGCGCCCCTGTCCAGCGCGGCCTGCGCCAGCGCGTAGCCCTGCCGCCCGGAGGAGCGATTGGTGAGCACGCGTACCGGGTCGAGCGGCTCCTGTGTGCCGCCCGCGGTCACCACCACGCGTTTTCCGGCCAGCGGCCCGGTACGAGACAACGCCAGCCGGACGTGCCCCAGCAACTGCGCGGGTTCGACCATGCGCCCCAGCCCGCGCAGCCCGGAGGCCAGGTGCCCCTCCGCCGGGCCGATCAGGGTGATCCCGCGGCCGCGCAGCGTTTCGACGTTGGCCTGGGTGGCCGGGTTGGCCCACATGCCGCCATCCAGGGCCGGCGCGACCAGGACCGGGCAGGGAGGCTGGCGGCCCCCCGCGGCCAGTGCGGCCACGGTCAGCAGGTTGTCGGCCACGCCGTGCGCCAGCTTGGCCAGGGTGTTGGCGGTGGCCGGCGCAATGATCAGCACATCCGCGGCTTCGGCCAGCCCGACGTGCAGCACGTGCCCGGCCTGGCCCCACAGGTCGTCGTCGGTGTAGGCGCGTCGCCCGGTCACGGACTGGAAGGTCAGGGGCGTGATGAATTGCAAGGCCGCGCGGGTCAGGATGACGTCCACATCCGCGCCGGCCTGGCGCAGTTTGGAGGCCAGGTCTGCGGCTTTGTAGCAGGCGATGGAGCCTGTCACACCGAGGAGAATGCGTTTGGCAGTTAGCATGGGGGGTGGGGATGGGGAAT
>JALUWE010000076.1 GCA_027019845.1 Anaerolineales bacterium
GGCGCACAGCAAATCCGCGCCCAACTCGGCCTCGACCACCGCCCGCTCGCCTTCCTGCCCACCAACGTCCTCGGCGACAGCCTGACCCTGGGCCGCCAGATTTTTATGGGCATGACCGGCTGGATCCGCGCCACCATCCGCTGGTTCGGCGACCACCCCCAATACCAGCTCGTCGTCCGCGTCCACCCCGGCGAACAGATCGGCTGGGGGCCTTCGACGTATGACCTCCTGACCCAATCCTTCCCCACCTTCCCCCCCAACGTGCGCGTCCTCCCCGCCAGCTACCAAATCAACTCCTACGACCTGGTAGAGGCGGCCCGCGTCGGCCTGGTTTACACCACCACGCTGGGGCTGGAAATGGCTATGCTCGGCAAACCCGTCATCGTCACCGGGCAGACCCACTACCGCGGCAAGGGCTTCACCCTCGAGCCTTCCACCTGGGAGGACTTTACCCGCACCCTGGCAGGGTCGCTGGAATCCCCGGCAGCCTACACCCCCGATCCAGACGCCGTCGCCCTCGCCTGGCGCTACGCCTACCGCTTCTTCTTCGAATACCCCCAGCCCTTCCCCTGGCACATCCAGCACTTCTGGGAATGCCTGGAAGAATGGCCCCTGGAACGGGTGCTTTCGGAGGAGGGGATGGCACAGTTTGGCGATACGTTCCGCTATCTGACCGGAGAAAAAACGCTGTTTCAGGTTGAAGGTTGAATGCTGCAAATCAAACCTTCACCTTGTTCAACCTTCTGATGAAAAACCACGTCCGCGAATTCTACGACACCATCGGCTGGAGCCGGGTAGGGGATGGCCTCTACCAGAACGCGCGCTATGAAGACCTGCGCCCGGTCTCGCAAGAGTACATCCACAACTGCCACCTGCGCGTCAAACGCCACCTGGCGCCAACCGGCAAATACCTGCTCGACGCAGGCTCCGGCCCGATCCAATACCCCGAATACCTGACCTACTCCGAGGGCTACCGCTACCGCGTCTGCGCCGACATCTCGATCACCGCGCTGCGCGAAGCCCGCAAAAAGATCGGCGGCCACGGCCTGTACGTAGTCGCCGACATCGCCAACCTGCCCTTCAAAACAGGCGTGTTCGACGGCGTGGTCTCCCTGCACACCATCCACCACCTGCCGCTGGAGGAACACCCGCGCGCCTACGCGGGGCTGCACCGCGTGCTCGCCGCGGGCCGCGCCGCGGTGGTGGTCAACGGCTGGAGCCGCTCCCCGTTGATGGACCCTTTCCGCGCGCTTTCTCGGCTGCGAAAACGAGCCTGGCTGTTCGCCCGCAAGGTGTTGCGTGGACGGGGGACCGGGGACGGGGGACCGGGGACGAGGGACCGGGGACCGGGGACCGGAGACCGGGGACTGAACACTGAACACCGAAAACTGAACACTGTCCTCCGTCCTCCGTCCCCTAAAAACACCTTCGTCGAAAAACACGACCCTGCCTGGTTCAAGCGCACCATCGCGCCCCAAATTCCGGCTGAAATCCTGGTCTGGCGGGCGGCCAGCGTACACTTCCTCAAAAACTACATCCACGAGCACCGCGGCGGCCGGCGCATCCTGCGGCTGCTGTACCGCCTGGAAGAACGTTTCCCGCGCTGGTTCGGCGAAAAGGGGACGTATCCGTTGATCGTAATTCGTAAAGCGTAGAGCGTAATGTAAACCTGCGCATTATGCCCTGCGAAAACATGGAGCAATGATGGACTGGAAAAATCAAATCATTCTCGTCACGGGCGGCACCGGCTCATTCGGCAAGAAATTCATCGAGATCATGCTGGCGGAATACCGGCCCGCGAAATTGATCGTGTACAGCCGGGATGAACTCAAACAGCACGAGATGCGCGTGGCCGGGTTCGATCACCCCAGCCTGCGCTACTTCATCGGCGACGTGCGCGACCTGCCGCGCCTGCGCCGCGCCATGCAGGGCGTGGACATCGTGGTACATGCGGCCGCGCTCAAGCAGGTGCCCGCCTGCGAATACAACCCCATGGAGGCGGTCAAGACCAACATCATCGGCACCAGCAACGTGGTGGACGCGGCCATCGACGCGCGCGTCAAAAAAGTGCTGGCGCTCAGCACCGACAAGGCCGTCGCACCCGTCAACCTGTACGGCGCAACCAAGCTGACCGCGGAGAAGCTGGTGGTCGCCAGCAACGCGTACGCGGGCGACATGCAAACCCGCCTGAGCTGCGTGCGCTACGGCAACGTGGTCGGCAGCCGTGGCAGCGTGGTGCCCATCTTCATCCGCCAGCGGGAGAACGGCAACAAACTCACCATCACCGACAAGCGCATGACCCGCTTCTGGCTCTCGCTGGAGCAGGGTGTGCGCTTTGTGATCAGCAACATCGAACGGATGCACGGCGGCGAGGTCTTCGTCCCCAAAATCCCCAGCACGCGCATTCTCGACCTGGCGAAAGTGATCGCACCCCAGGCCGAGATCGAGGTGATCGGCATCCGCCCCGGCGAAAAACTGCACGAAATGCTGATCTCGCGCGACGAATCGCGCACCACCATCGAGCTGGAGGATATGTTTGTGGTACAACCTGCTGAGCACCTGTGGTTCCGCTATGACTGGAGCCGCGAAGGCCGCCCGGTCCCGGACGGTTTCAAATACACCAGCGACAACAACACCGAATGGCTGACGGTCGAGCAGATCAGAGCTTTGGTCGCGCCGTTCGAGACGGCATTTGGAGGACGGTAGGCAGTGTACAGGATTCAGTGTTCAGTGTTCAGTGTTCAGTATTCAGTATTCAGTATTCAGTGTTCAGAGTGTAACGGGCTGAAAAGTGTACACTGAACACTGAATACCGAAAACGCGCCGGAGGAGTTATGCGAATACTCGTCACCGGCGCGAGCGGGCTGCTGGGCGCAAACGTGGCGCTGGAGGCAGCCGCAAAAGGGCATACCGTGTTCGGCGTGGCCCACCGCACCCCGCTGAACACCCAGGACTTCACCGTCCTGACCGCTAACCTGCTCCAGACGGGCGCCATCGAACGCCTGCTGGAGCGCACCCGGCCCGACTGGGTGATCCACTGCGCTGCGCTGGCCAATCTGGAAGATTGCGAGAACAACCCAGAACTGGCACAGCGCATCAATAGCCAGGTCCCCGGCATTCTGGCAGCAGCATGTCGGAAGGGCGGAGCGCGGCTGTTGCACGTCTCCACCGACGCGGTGTTCGACGGCCAGAAAGGCGGCTACACCGAGACGGACCAACCCAACCCCCTCAGCGTGTACGCCCAAACCAAGCTGGACGGGGAGCGCGCCGTGGTTCGAGCCAATACGGATGCCCTGATCGCTCGCGTCAACCTGTTTGGATTCAGCCCCAGCGGAAAACGCAGCCTGGCTGAGTTCTTTTTGTACAATTTGCTGGCAGGGGAAGCCGTCAAGGGGTTCACCGATGTGTTCTTCTGCCCCCTGCTGGTGAACGACGTTGCCCACATCTTCTTCGAGATGCTCGAACGCGGGCTAAGCGGGCTGTACCACGTGTTCAGCGCGGAATGTTTGAGCAAGTACGATTTCGGAGTGCGCATCGCGGAGCGGTTCGGGCTGGATGCCGGGCTGATCGCGCCCATCTCGGTCGCGGATTTCGGCCTGCAAGCCGCCCGCGCCCCCAACCTGACCATGGACACCACCCGCTTATCCACCGTGCTTGGACACCCTCTCCCCGCGTTTTCCCCCATGCTGGAGCGGTTTTATGCACTTTATCAACAGGGTTATCCACAGAAACTCAGCAGCATGAGGGGTGGGGAGCAGTTGTTCGCATCCTGATGTTATCCAGGCAATGGTTCCATCGCTCGAACGCGGAGGATTTCTTTTCGAGCGCGCGGCCGGATATCTGTCCGTGTCAGGGTTAACACGGCGATTGTCTCTCCATCGGCAGTAACGAACTCGACTTCAAACCCTTCTCCATCCCGGTAACAGTGAACCACGGTGCCTACATCCCCGCTTTTCAACTCATATTCATCTATATCGTGGGTAAGAACAACGAAATCCAACTCTTCAATCGTTTTCATTTTGTGTCTCTCTTGCATTATACCCCACCCAACCCCCTTCCCTCCCAGGAGATTCCCCATG
>JALUWE010000077.1 GCA_027019845.1 Anaerolineales bacterium
CATTGCCATCTCCGAAGCCGTCGAGGCCGCGGTCACTTCCAACGGAAAATACAAATACTCCCTGGGGTCTGTGCTCGGGCCCGTGTTGATGCACCAGACCATCATCGGCCTGGAGGCCTTGAAGCAATTCGAGAAGGCCGGCGAGTACCCCGACGTGGTGATCGGCTGCATTGGCGGCGGCAGTAATTTCGCCGGATTCGTCTTCCCCTTCTTGCACAAGAACTTCACCGAAGGCGCAGGCACCCGCGTGGTGGCGGTCGAACCCACCGCTTGCCCCACCCTCACCAAAGGCAAATACACCTTCGATTACGGCGACACCGCCCGCATGGCCCCCATCGTCAAAATGCACACCCTCGGCCACTCGTTCGTGCCGCCCGGCATCCACGCTGGCGGTTTGCGCTACCACGGCATGGCCCCCCACATCTGCGCGCTGTACGACAACGGCGACATCGAAGCCGTGGCCCTCGATCAGGTGGACACCTTCGAAGGCGCGGTCATGTTCGCCAAAGCAGAGGGCATCGTCCCCGCACCCGAATCCGCGCACGCGGTGCGCCAGGCAATCAATGAAGCGGTGCGCTGCAAAGAGGAAGGTGTCAGTCGTGTGATCGCGTTCAACCTCTCCGGCCACGGCTTCTTCGACCTCTCCGCGTACGACGAATACCTGAAAGGCAAACTCCAACGCTACGAATACCCGGAGGAAAACATACAGCAAGCCATGGCGGACTTGCCCCAAGTCTCCTTATAGCTCGATGTCCGCCATCACTCCCGCCAAACTGCAATTGCGCATCGTCCCTACTGCCTGCTTGCGGTTGCACGAGGAGCACGATCCCTACAGGGTGGAGCGATTGGCACGTGCATTCCGGCGGGAAGGCAGACAACGAAACCCGATCATCGTAGCTGAGGGCGTCGAAGACAAATCCTACATCGTTTTGGACGGCGCTACCCGAACATCCACCTTGCGCAAGCTGGGCATCCGCGACGCGCTCGTCCAGATCGTGGACTACTTTTCCGACGCGGTCGAGCTGAAGGTCTGGCACCACGTGGTGGTGGGCTTTCCGGGCCACCGCATCTTGAGCCAAATCGCCGAATTACGCGATTTGCACCTCCAGGAAGCCCGCCAACCCCGCGGCCCGGACTGGCTGCAAGAGGCCCATATCGTCGCTTGCATCACTTTGCGTGATCAACGCGAATACGTACTCCACTGTCAGGGTGACATCAACTGCCAGGCAAAGCGTCTCTGCCAGTTCGTCGGCATCTACAAAGGAAAGGCCGAGGTACACCGCACCGCGGAACTCGACATGCCCCAGCTGCTCGAACAATACCCCGATTTGAGCGCGGTGGTCGCCTTCCCAACCTTCACCCCGGCGGAAATCATGCGCATCGCGGCCAACGGCAACAAAGTGCCCATGGGCATCACCCGGCACATCATCAAGGGGCGCGCCCTGGGGCTGGGCGTTTCACTCGAGATGCTCGATGCGCCCCTGCCGCTGGAAGAAAAAAACGCCTGGCTGCAAGAACGCATTCGCCAACGGGTGCGGGCCAACAAAGTGCGCTTCTACCAGGAGCCGGTCATCATCTTCGACGAGTAAGGTGAACACGTGAACAACCACATCGAGATTCTCCTCGGTAACGAAGCCATCGGTCTGGGGCTGGTTGAACAGGGTTGCCGGGTGGTCACCGGCTATCCCGGTACCCCCAGCTCCGAAATTCTGGCCGGCGTGATCAAACACAAAAAACGGCTGGGCCGCGAAGTGTACACCGAGTGGTCCACCAACGAAAAAGTGGCCTTCGAGGTCGCGCTGGCTGCCAGTTGGACTGGCCTGCGCGCCGCGGTCACCATGAAACAGGTCGGCCTCAACGTGGCTGCCGACCCGCTCTTCTCCGCGGCCTACACCGGCGTCAAAGGCGGCTTCCTGGTGATCGCGGCAGACGACCCCGGCCCCTACTCCTCCCAAACCGAACAGGACTCGCGGCTGATGGCGCTCAACGCCAAAGTGCCGGTCTTCGACCCCGCCACGCCGGACGAAGCCCGCCAGATGGTGGCGCACGCGCTGAGCCTCTCCGAACGTTACGGCACGCCCGTCATCCTGCGCCCCACCACCCGCCTGTGCCACGCGCTGCAAAGCCTGCCGCTCCCCCCGGCCAACGGGAACGGCCACCACCCCGACCCACCGCGCATCCGTTTCCGCAAAGACCCGCCCCGCTGGGCCGCCACCCCCAAATTCCGCAACCTGCTGCACAAAGAACTCAACCAAAAACTGCGCGACATCGAGGCCGAGTTCGCCGCATCCCCGCTCAACTTCGTCCAATACCCCGAAGCCGACAGCCGCATCGGGGTCATTGCTTCGGGCGTCGCCTACCACACCACCCTCCAGGCCCTCGAACAGCTCGGCGCACAGCTCCCGGTGCTCAAAATCGGCACCCCCTATCCCCTGCCGCGGGCGCTGGTGAGCGAATTCGCCAGCCGTTTCGACACTGTCGTGGTGATCGAAGAACCGGACGCCTGCATCGAACTCCAGGTCCCCAGCGGGGTGACCCTGCGCGGCCGGGGGGACGGCACCGTGCCCGGGGCCGGGGAACTGGCCCCCGAGGCGGTGTACCGCGCCCTGGCACAAGTGCTGCACCCCCACGGGCCCACGCCCCCTCCCCCGCGGGACGCGCAGCTGTCCGAGCTGATCCAATCCCTGCCCCTGCCCGCCCGCCCGCCGCGACTCTGCCCCGGCTGCGGCCACCGTTCCGCGTTCTTCGCCATGAAACGCTCCTTCGGCCCGCGCGCCATCTACCCCGGCGACATCGGCTGCTACACCCTGGGCACCAACCTGCGCGCCGTAGACACCTTCGTGGACATGGGCGCCTCCATCACCATGGCCCACGGCTTCTACCAGGCCAACCGCCTGGTCGGAGACAGCCGCCCCATCGTAGCCGCCATCGGCGACTCCACCTTCCTGCACTCCGGCGTCTCCGCGCTGATCAACGCGGTACACACCGGCGCGCGTTTCGTGCTGGTCATCCTCGACAACCACACCACCGCCATGACCGGGTTCCAGCCCACCGCGGCCAGCGACCTGCTGGCGGACGGCGAGCACGCACCCCGCAAAGTCTCCCTCGAAAAACTGGTGCGCGCCTGCGGCGTCGAGTTCGTCGAAGTCACCGACCCCTACCAGCAGGAGACCTTCGTCCAGGTACTCAAAGCCGCCCACCAATTCACCCGTTCCCCGGACGGCGGCGTGGCGGTCATCATCGCCAACCGGCCTTGCGTGCTCTACGACCCCACACCAGTGCGCGAACATCCCATCCCGGTGGTGATCACCGAAGAGTGCGACGGCTGCCGCTACTGCCTGGAGGCCTTCGAGTGTCCCGCGCTGGTGCTCGCGCCCGACAGCAGCCGGGTGGACGTGAACTACGAGATTTGCATCGAATGCGGCCAGTGCATCGACGCCTGTTACAAAGGGTTCATCCTGGCTGCTACCTGAACCCCCCACCCCGCACCCAAACCCAAACCCATGGCACCCAACTCCCGAAAAATCATCATCTGCGGTCTCGGCGGCCAGGGCGTGATCTTTTTGACCCGCCTGCTGGCCCGCGCCGCGGTCGATAGCGGCCACCCCGTCATGGTCTCCGAGACCCACGGCATGAGCCAGCGTGGCGGATCGGTGATCTCGCACCTCAAGATCGGCGGCAACCAGGCGCCCCTCATCCAACCCGGCACCGCGGACGCGCTGCTCTCCCTCGACCCAGACGAAGCGGTGCGCAACCTGCACTACCTCTCGCCCGGAGCTGCCGCCTTCGTCAACGCGCACAGCGAACCGCCCCCGGACATCCGCCCGCACCTCGAGCGACTCGACATCCGCCTGCACTGCCTGCCCGCCAACCGCATCGCGCTCGAACTTGGCAACGTGGCCGTCGCCAACGTGGTGCTGGCCGGATTTGCCTCCCGCCACCCCGCGCTGGGCCTCTCCTCCGACGACCTGCGCCGCGCCCTGCACACCAACGCCAAACGCAACCTGGAACTCAACCTGAAGGCGTTGGAGAGGGGAGTGGGGGGAAGTAGGGAGTAGGGAGTAGGAAGTAAGGAG
>JALUWE010000078.1 GCA_027019845.1 Anaerolineales bacterium
CCCCCCTCACCCTGCTCTTCTGCCACGACTGCGCCTTAGCCCAAATCCGCGAAACCGTAAACCCCGAAATCCTGTTCTACGCCGAATACCCCTACTTTTCCTCCGTCTCCCCCTCCCTGCTCGAACACTTCGCCCAGAGCGCGCAGGCCATCCTCGCCCGCTGGCCCCTGAACGAAAACAGCCTGGTGATCGAAGCCGCCAGCAACGACGGCTATATGCTCAAAAACTTCGTCCAGGCCGGCATCCCCGTCCTGGGCATCGACCCGGCCAAGGCCCCGGCCCAGGCCGCGCAGAAAGCCGGTATCCCCACCATGATCACCTTCTTCACCCGCGAGCTGGCCCGGGAACTGCGCGCGCAGGGCAAACAGGCCGACGTCTTTCTCGCCAACAACGTGCTCGCCCACGTCCCCGACCTCAACGGCTTTGTCGCCGGTATCCAGACCATCCTGAAAGACAGCGGCGTGGCCGTCATCGAAGCCCCCTACGTGGTCGATCTGGTGGACCACTGCGAATTCGACACCATCTACCACCAACACCTGTGCTACTTCTCCGTCACCGCGCTGGACCGTCTCTTTCGCCGCCACGGGCTGTACCTGAACGACGTGCAGCGCGTCCCCATCCACGGCGGCTCCCTGCGCCTGTTCGTCCAGCCGCGCGAAAACGTGGGCGCCGCGGTGCGCGAGCTGCTGGCAATGGAACGCGAGCGCAAAGTGGACCGCATCGACTACTACCAGGATTTCGCCGAGCACGTCCAGGCCATCAAAATTTCCCTGATGGCCATCCTCCTGCACCTGAAGGAGCAAGGACACACCATCGCGGCCTACGGCGCGGCCGCCAAAGCCACCACCCTGCTGGCCTACTGCGGCATCGACCGCAACCTGGTCGACTACGTGGTCGATCTCAACCCCTACAAACACGGGCGTTTCATGGGCGGCAACCACCTGCCCATCTTCCCCACCGAAAAATTGCTGCAAGACAACCCCGACTACGTCCTGCTGCTGGCCTGGAACTTCGCCAAAGAAATCCTGGCGCAACAACAACCCTACCGCGGCCAGGGCGGCAAATTCATCATCCCCATCCCCCGCCCCCGGATCGTTTGATGCAGGGGGTGGAGGGTTGGGGATTGGGTATTGGATATTGGGTATTGCATCCTGAGCGGAGGGCGGGCGAAGCCCGCTCGTAGTCGAAGGATGCGGATTGGATATTGGGTAATTGGGTAATTGGGTAATTGGGTAATTGGGTAATTGGGTAATTGGGTAATTACATCCTGAGCGGAGGGCGGGCGAAGCCCGCTCGTAGTCGAAGGATGCGGATTGGATATTGGGTAATTGGGTAATTGGGTAATTACATCCTGAGCGGAGGGCGGGCGAAGCCCGCTCGTAGTCGAAGGATGGATACTGAACACTGAAAACTGAACACTGAATACTGAAAACTGAACACCGAACACCATGCAACCACCATCCCCCACCACCACCCCGCCACCCGGCCATTGCCCCAACTGCCACACCCCCGGCATGTCGGTTTTCTACCGGGTTGCGCGCGTTCCCGTTCACAGTGTGCTGCTGATGGAAACGCGCGAACAAGCGCGCAACTACCCCACCGGCGACATCCAACTCGGCTTTTGCCACACCTGCGGCTTCATCTCCAACCTGGTGTTCGACCCCAGCCTGCACGAATACTCCTCCAAATACGAGGCCACCCAGAGCTACTCCCCCACCTTCAACAAATTTCACCGCACCCTGGCGCAAAACCTGATCGAACGCCATAACCTGCGCGGCAAAGACATCATCGAGATCGGCTGCGGCCAGGGCGAATTCCTGATCCTGCTGTGCGAAATGGGCAACAACTACGGCATCGGCTTCGACCCGGCCTACAACCATTACCCCCTCGAAAGCGAGGCCCGCGAGCGCATCACCTTCGTCAAAGACTTCTACTCCGAAAAATACACCCATGTGCAGGGCGACTTCGTGGTCTGCAAAATGACCCTGGAACACATCCCCAACACCGCGGAATTCGTCGGCATGGTGCGCCGCGCGGTCGGAGACCGGCCCGAAACCACCATCTTCTTCCAGATTCCCAGCGTGCGCCGCATCCTGCACGAGTGCGCCTTTTGGGACATCTACTACGAACACTGCTCCTACTTCAGCCGGGAATCGCTCACCTACCTGTTCGAGCACGCCGGGTTCGAAGTGCTGCGCGTCGCAGAAGAATACGATCACCAATACCTGACCATCGAAGCGCGTCCCCGCCTCCCGACCCAACCCGCGCCCCCGCCCCCTCCCACCGCGGAACTCGCCCGCCAGGTGCAGGCCTTCGCCCAAAACGTGCCCCAAAAACTGGCCTGGTGGCGGGAAAAATTGCAGCACATCCGCGCCAACGGCCAGCGCGCTGTGATCTGGGGCGGCGGCTCCAAAGGCGTCGCCTTCCTCACCACGCTGGACATCAGCGATGAGATCGGCTGTGCAGTGGACATCAACCCCAAAAAACACGGCACCTTCATGGCGGGCAGCGGCCACGAGATCGTCGCCCCCGAATTTCTGCGCCACTACCGCCCCGACGTGGTGATCATTATGAACCCCATCTACCGCGCCGAAATAAGCCGCGACCTCCAGCGTATGGGGCTGCACCCCGAAATCCTGACCGTAGAATGAAGATCGCCTTCGTCAGCCAGCCGATGGACATGGTGGTCCCGCCGTACCAGAACTCCCTCGGCTTGTGGACCTACCACCTCGCGCCCCTGATCGCCCAGGCGCACGAGGTGCTGGTGTATGCCAAACGCTCGAAAGCGCAAAACGCCTACCACGGGCAGGACAGCGTGCAATACCGCTTCATCCCGCCCGTCATCCCCAACCGCTTGCTGGCCGCCGCGCTCGACAAATTCCGGCGCAAAAACGCGCTGCCGGTCTTCGCCTCCCCCCTCTATTCGCTGGACTACATCTACCAGGTGGCGCGCGATTGCCGCCAACGCCGGGTGGACCTCATCCACCTCTACAACTTCACCCAATTCATCCCCGTGCTGCGCCGCCTGAACCCGCGCGCCAAAATCGTGCTCCACATGACCGGCGAGTGGCTCACCCAGCTCGACCCCGCGGCCATCCAACACCGCCTGCAAGCGGCCGATCTGATCCTCGGCCCCAGCGACTACATTGTCGAGAAAATCCGCGCCCGCTTCCCGCAATACGCCGGACGCTGCGCCACGGTGTACAACGGCGTTCTCACCGAGGTCTTCACACCCCCCGCGCAGAAAGCGGACACCCCCAACAGCCGCACCGGCAAACTGCTCTTCGTCGGCCGCGTTTCCCCTGAAAAAGGGGTACACGTGCTGGTGGAAGCCTTCCGCCAGATCGCGGCACAATTTCCCGAAACCCATCTCGACATCGCCGGCCCCCTCGTCTCCCTGCCGCGCGAATTCATCGTGGACCTCAGCGACGACCCCCAGACCGCCGCGCTGGCCCGCATCTACGAGCAGGGCGACTACACCGCCTACCTGCACAGCCTGGTGCCGGACCCCCTGCGGGACCGCGTGCGCTTGCTGGGCGGGATGCCCCAACCCGATCTGGTGCAGCACTACCAGGCCGCAGACCTGCTGGTCAACCCCTCCTTCAGCGAATCGTTCGGCATGAGCCTGATCGAAGCCATGTCCTGCGAAACACCGGTGATCGCCACCCGCGTCGGCGGCATGGTTGAAGTGACCGGAAACGGCGAATTCGGCCTGCTGGTCGAACCCGGCGACCCCGCCGCGCTGGCCGCGGCCATCCGCGAGCTGCTCACCGACGAACCGCGGCGCCGGGAACTGGGCAAAAAAGGCCGCGCCCGCGTGCTCTCCACCTTCACCTGGCCCCAAATCGCCCAAAGCCTGCTGCGGCTTTATCGCGGGTTGAGGAAACAGGGATCAGGAACCCGAAATTAGGTCTCCCAATTACCCATCCTTCGACTACGAGTGGACTTCGTCCACCCTCCGCTCAGGATGTAATTACCCAATTACCCAATCTCCCATCCCTATCCCTATCCCCCATCCCTATCCCCCATCCCTATCCCCTATCCCTATCCCCTATCCCTATCCCCCATC
>JALUWE010000079.1 GCA_027019845.1 Anaerolineales bacterium
ATAGAGTTCGTACCGAACTCCGTTCGCTTGCAGTCGAAGGATGGGGGGTGGGGGATTGGTAATTGGATATTGGGTATTGGGAAGTGGGAAGTGGGAGAGAATTGCCTACTCCCTACTCCCTACTCCCTACTTCTTACTTCCTACTTCTTACTTCCTACTCCCTCATCAACCACAAACACATCTCGCTCCTGGTCGAAGCGCAGGGTGCGCACCTGGCCTTCTTCCAGAGAGATAACCTGGTCGAACAGCAGGCGCCACTCTGCGCCGTCGTCGTTGAGGAAGACGCGTACCTGATGTTGGCCGGGGGGCAGGCGCCAGGTGGAGAAGCCGTAGACCGGGTTTTCGTGGCGCACCCCGCCTGGGTGGTAGGTATCTTCGAGCACGGTCTGGCCGTCCACCTCCAGACGCACCTGCACGGGGTATTTTTCGCCGCCGAAGAACTGTTCGGGGGAGGCCCCCGGCGGCAGGGTGGCGGAAAAGCCACGCAGCTCTTCGATGGTGTTCTTCACGATACCGGGGTGGAGCAGCACGATGCGCAGCGCGCTCTGGTCCGGTGGTGTGGCGCGCACCGGGACTTCGGCCAGCAGCGAGAAACCGAAGGCGATGAACAGGATCAGCAGGCCGGTCAGCACCGCGGGGAGGCGCGGGGGGAGCTTGCGGGCGAAGTCCGGCAGGGAGAAGGCGGGTTGTTCGCGAGCCAACTGCTCGAAGAAGGCCAGCACGCGGCCACGGTCCCCCGGCGCGGCCTCCAGCCAGTGGTGTCCGGGGTGATCGAGGCTGCGTTTGCGCCGGGCGCGCTCGGCCAGCCACTTCGGCCCTTCACGCGAGGAGCAATCGTCTGTGGGGCAGCTGACGACCACCACTTCGCGCGCCCCTGCGGCGATCACTTCGTCCTCCCAGTCCGGCGGCAGGTAGCCAATACAGGGCACAACGCAGCGCACCCCCTCCCGGGCCGGGTCGGGGTTGCCCCCCGCCAGGGACAGTTCGCCGATGGGGCCAGCCGCGACCACGCCTAAACCGGTAAAAGTGCCCAGGGTGTCGTGCCGCTGGCAGGTGAAGACCACGTCCGGGGTCTGTCCTGCACCGCGTGCCTGGGCGATGGCGGCTAACAATTGTTCCTTGAGCTGCGGGGAGGGCAGTCCGGGCAACTGGTTGGCGGAGGTGGCGCAGGCGCCCACACAGATGCCGCAACTGGTGCACAGGTTCGGTTTCATAACCGCCAGTTGTTTGAACTGGCTGCCGTCCTCGCGGTCTACCATTTCGATGGCGGTGTAGGGGCATTCTACCGCGCACAGGGTGCAGCCAGTACATTGCTCGTCGATGATGATCGCGGGGCCGAGATCGGTTTCGCCCTTGGCCAGCCAGGGCATGGCGATCCCGATGCCCAGCGCCAGCAGGGAGAGTCCCCACACCCATCCGTTACCGAAATACTGGACCAGCTTCATGAAACCGAAATACCAGACATCCATGTTCACCAGCCCTACCAGCCGGTTCAAATCCGCTGGCGGGTTGCTGGAGACCGGACGCGCCAGCGCCAGCGCGACCAGCACGATCCCGGCTTCGATCATCAGCCAGCGCGGCGACCAGAAGCGCGCCCGGTTCAGGCGAATGACGTGAATCAGGACGCCAAAGACGATCAGCAGCCCCAGGAAAACGTGCAAGAACAGGATGATGACGAAGAAGGCGTAGGTGCGGGTGGCGATGTCCGCGCTCAAAAAGGTGTGCGCCACCGAACCGCGCACGATGCCGATGCCGTATTCGGTCATCCACTGCGCCTGGGTGTCCCACACCAGCCAGTAGCCCATGGTGCCAATCCACCAGGAGAGGGCCAGCAGAACAAACCCGCTCACCCAGGCCAGCCAGCGGCTGCCCCAAAAGCGTCCGGTGAGGAACATTTTGGCCAGGTGCAGGAACACCACCAGCGCCAGCGCGTCGGCTGCGTAGCGGTGTACCCCGCGCATCAGCAACCCCAGCCAGGTGTTGGTGATGCGCTCGACGGACTGGTAGGCTACTTCGGAGCCGGGGCGGTAGAAAATGGTCAGGTAAATGCCGGTGACCAGCAGCACAATGAACAAATAAATCGTCAGCGTGCCGAGGTGGTAGAGGGGGTTGTAGACCGGCCCGGTGACGCGGTTGACCGCCCCCTCGAGGCGGGCCCACAAGGATTCACCTGTACGTAGCAGTTTTCGTTCGGAGTAGGGTTTGGGCATGGGTTCGATTGGGGATTGGATATTGGATATTGGGGATTGGGGATTACATCCTGAGCGGAGGGCGAACAAAGTTCGCTTGTAGTCGAAGGATGGGTGCTTGCGTTGGTGCATCTTCCTGCTACCCAATTCCCGATTCACGGTCTTCAACCGGCACTTTTCTGATGCGCAAGGCGTTGCCGGTGACGATCAGGCTGCTGAGGACCATGGCCAGCGCGGCCAACACGGGCTGCAACAGACCGCTGACCGCCAGCCCCAGCCCGATCAGGTTGTAGAAGAACGCCCAGGCCAGGTTCTGGCGCACCTTGCGCATGGCAGCCCGCGAAAGCCGGATCAATCCAGGAATCGAGCGCAAATCTTCCCCTAACAATACCACATCTGCCGCGTTTTGGGCTACATCGGTGCCGCGGCTCAGGGCGATGCCCACGTCTGCGGCGGCCAGTGCGGGCCCGTCGTTGATGCCGTCGCCCACCATCGCCACCGCCGCGCCGGATTCCCGCAAAAAGGCCAGCTTGTGCTCCGGGCGCATTTCCGCGTATACCCGGATACCCAATTCCTGCTGCCAGCGACGGCCTGCTGCCGCGTCGTCTCCGGTCAACACGATCACCTCCAGCCCCAACGATTGCAGTTCCCGGATCGCCTGCCGCACTCCCGGCCGCGTGCTCTCTCCCAGGCCCATCACGCCGATCACCTCTCCCTGGCGACCGGCGTACACCACCCGCAGGCCGCGGCGTTGCCATTTGGCAACCGTGCGCTGCATCTCGGGGCTGAGCGCGCAGCCCTGGGCCTCCATCAGGCCGCGGCTGCCCACCCACAGCGTCTCTCCCTCCAGAGAGGCGCTCACCCCCTGTCCGGGCCAGAGGCGGAAATCCGCTACCCGCGGGGGGGACAGGTCGTGTTCCTCGGCCATCTGGAGGATGGCCTGGGCCACCGGATGCTCGGAAGCACGTTCGACCGCGGCCACGTGGCTGAGAAAGGTGCGCAATTCCACACCGTTGTTCGCCAGGGCCTGCACCCGCATAGGCAGCCGGGTCAGCGTGCCGGTCTTGTCGAAGCACACCTGCTGCACCCGCGCCAGGTTCTCCAGCGCGGTGGTGCTGCGCACGATAGCGCCCATCTGGCTGGCTTTGCCCAGCCCCAGCCACAAGGTCAACGGCGTTGCCAGCCCCAGTGCGCAGGGACAGGCGATCAGCAGCACGGAGAGGGCATACAACAAAGCGGTTTCGGGCCCGGCGCGGTAATTCCAAAAAACGAACGTGCCCGCGGCAATCACGATGGCAGCCGGCACCATCAGCGCGGCCAGCCGGTCGGCCAGCCGCTCGACCGGGGAGCGCGCCCATAGAGCCTGGTGCAGCATCTTGCCGATCTGCCCGGCCACGCTCTGCGCGCCCACCGCGGTGGCGATCACCTCGAAGCCGCCGTCCAGGCTGATGGTACCCGCCAGCACCCGGTCGCCCTCCCCGCGGAAGACCGGCGTGGGTTCGCCGGTCAGCAGGCTTTCGTCCACGTCGCCCTGGCCCATGGCCACCAGCCCATCGACCGGGAAACGCTGCCCGGGCCGGACGCGGATGCGCATCCCGGGCCTGATCTGGTCCACCGGCACTTCACGCTCTCCCTGCGGCGAGACGTGAACGGCTGTGGTGGGAATCTCGTCCAACAAACGTTCCACCGCCTGTTTGCCGGTCTTTTGCGCCCGAATCTCGAACCAGTGCCCCAGCGAGACCAGGAAGAGCAGCATGGCCGCGGTGTCGAAGTACACGGCCTGCCCGGCGAACAGGTTGCGCACCGAGAGGCCAAAGGCGGAAAACGCGCCCAGCGCGATCAAGGCGTGCATATTGGGCTGCAGGCGCATCAGGCTGGCGACTCCGGCGCGCAAAATCGGCAGGCCGAAGATCAGCATCACCGGCAGGCTGGCGAGGGCGATCATGTACTCGAAAATCTGCTCCAGCCAGGCGGTTTCGGGCGAGGAAAAGCCGAAAATCTGGCGCACGTAGAGCATGATGCTCAGCAGCATGACGTGCATGGCAAACACGCCGCCGATCAGCAGGCGGTTGGCATGGGCTTCTTCTTCGTCGTGGGGCGTTTCGCCGGGCAGGAAGGCGCGGTACCCCAGGCCGCGCACCAGGCGGCGGAATTTTTTCGGGGTGGTGCGTTCCGGGTCGTAGGTGACGCGGGCTTCGCGCTGCACGAAGCTGACTTCCGCCTCCAGCACACCTGGCGCGCGCTTGAGCGTCTCGCTCACCAGCCACGAGCAAGATGCACACCACATGCCGGAGAGGGTGAGGGTGGTTTGTTGGTTGTTGGGCGCCTGGGTGGTCAGGTGGTTACTTCGTTGGATGGTTGCCCGGTTGGGTGGTTGGGGGGATTCCGCGGCCTGATTCCCATCTCCCGATTCCCCCAGCAGGGCACTGACTTCGCGGCAGGAAGGACAGCAAAAAGCCTGCCCCTGCTCGTCCCAGATGGGGTGGGCGGTAGGCAGGCCGCACAGGGCGCAGGCGGTCATCGTGGCGGGCGTCACCATAGCATCACCCTCCCCAGGTGTGCGTGGCCGACCCAGCCCCAGGCGGCCAAGCCGCGCAGGGCCATCTGGGCGCTGAAGACCATGATCAACAACGCGGCCGCGGAGCGTAGCATCTGCGGGTGGGGGAACTGGCTGGCCACGGCTCCTCCTCTCCGGGCCAGCCATCCCACCCCCAGAACAGCAGGCATCGTACCCAATCCAAACGCCAACATGGTCAACGCGCTTTGTGCCGGGCTGGGAGCCACCACTGCGGTGAGCAGCGCGGTGAGCACCAACCCGCAGGGCAGCACCCCCCACAGCAAGCCGATGGCGTAGGCGTGTACGGGGTTCCGCTTCCCGCTCGAGAGCGCGCGCATGGCGTGCCCCCAACGGCGGGTGAGCCGGGACAGCATCACTTCGGGAGAAGGCACCCGGCCCAGCAACGCAAAGGCCAGATACAGCGCGATCAGGGCCGCCAGCATCGCCAGCGCGCCCTGCACCGCACGAAACACCGCGGAAGCAGGCGACTCCGCCGCGCGGGTCAGGCCAAAGAGATACCCCAGGCCTCCCAGGGACAACCCCAGCAGGCTGTAAGTGGTCAGCCGCCCGGCATGGGCCAGCAAAAGCGTCCCTCTGCCGGAAACCCATCCCCGCCGGGTCAGGATCATCACCACCCCGCTACACATCCCGACGCAGTGGGTGAAACTTCCGAGCAAACCGAGAGTGAAGGCGATGAGCATGGTCTGTTCAGTGATCTGTGTTCTGAGACCTCACAGGTCTACTACCACACGATGCAGGAGGGTTTTACCCAAAACAGATTGCATCCGGGTGTCTCCATCGCTTTGAGACCTGTGAGGTCTGGGTGCGACTACTGAATACTGTATACTGAACACTGATCAACGGACGATCCACGTGCGGCCGAGCAGCCACCAGTTGCTGAAGTAGTAGACTGCGAAGAACATGAGGAAGGCCAACACGATGACGAAGGTGCCTTTGGGTTGGAAGCGGTGTTCTTCGCTGGGGGTGAGGGGCTTGACGGCGTGTTCGATGAGGGGGTTCTCGTCGCCGCTCAGCAGAGTGAGGCGGTTGGCTTCCCGTTTCTGGCCCAGGAACACGGAGGCCAGCACCACGATCAGGAACATGGCGCCGCCGACAACGGCGATCAACGCGCCCACGCCCATCACGGCCAGGCTGAGATTGACCGTGCCCGGCACCGCGGTGGGGTTGACGAAGGTGATGTCCCAGTGCCGCCGGGGGATGCCCTGAATGCCGCTGACGATCATGCCAATGGAGACCAGCGCCATGCCAAAGCCGAAGATGTAAGGCTGCCATTTGGCCCAGCTTTTGAGCACCAGCTCGCGGCGGAAGATCAGCGGGATGACGTAATAGGTCAGCCCCATGAAGGCCAGGGTGGTACCGGCCACTACCGTGGCGTGGAAGTGCCCGGGGATGCGCATGGTGTTGTGTGCCACCATGTTGATCTGCTCGGTGCCGATGGTGACGCCGGTCACGCCGCCGATCCAACCGAACAGGAACATGGAGACCACCAGCGCGGCGAAGCCGGGTTCACCCCAGGGGGCTTTGCGCAGCCATTCGAGCAGGCCGCGCTTGTGTCCCTGGCGTCGCAACGCGACCTCTACCGCCGCGGGGATGGAGAAAGCGTGGATCAAGCTACCCAACACGGCCAGGTACATGGCGTAAGACGTGTTGGACACCTTCCAGGCGAAGCTCAGGCCGGGGTCCACCAGCAGGTGGTGCGCCGAACCGAGGTTGATGAAGAAGATGTAGAGCACGAACGCGAAGCGGGAGAGCTTCTCGTTGATCGGCGTGGCGCCGACGGTGATGGTGGCCAGCATGTACCAGATCGAGACCATGGCCGCCAGGTTGATCTGCTGGGCCGGGTGCCCGAAGGCCCAAAACAGGTTGCGGTAGATGCCCGGGTCGTAGTTCTCGAACAACCCCAGCGACCAGAGGAAAGCAGGCACGAAAGTCGCCGCGCCGGCCAGCAGGGTGTAGGTCGCCAGGATGGCCGCGGTGACCAGGCCGAAGACGGCCAGCGGTAGCGAGCCTTCGTAGCGCTTCTCGCGTTTGGCGACCACGATGTTGGTGAAGAAGATGCCGATCACCATCAACGCGCCGACCGCAAACAGAATCACGCCCAGATAGAAGAGCGGGTGGGCTTTGAGCGGCACGTAGGCGGTGAACAGCACGTCGGCCTTGCCCATCAGCACGATCACGTTGACCATCACCGCGCCGATCACCATCAAAACGAACGCAGACCAGGCCAGCTTGGGGGCTACCTGCCGGGCATTGAGCATCACCGTGCTGGCGAAGTACAGCCCCGCGCACTCGAAGAACACGATCCATAACACCAGCATATCGAAGCCGTGCGCGGTCAGCACCCGGTAGAACCACACCGGGTTGAGCAGGTGAATGGCCTGCCAGCGGGTGAGCGCCAGCAACAGGGCGAAAATGCCGCCAATCAACAAAAAGACCACCGCGGCCACCGCGTTGGCGATGATCAGCTTCTCCGCGGCCAGGTCCACTTTCAAAGTCGTGACCGGGCAGGTGCGGTATTCTGTGGTGGAGCGATCCTTACTCCAGGGAAAAGTAGTAACAGTCATGTGTCTCTTCTCCTTACTCCTCGATGATGATTTTGCCGATCATGGTGTGGTGGCCGATCAGGCAATACTCGTTGCACACCACCGTGAATTCACCGCTGGTCGTCGGGGTGAGGGTGATCACGTAATCGTAGTTGGGCAGGGCCATGAAGGTCAGGTTAACCGGCTGGAGGGAGAAACCATGCTGCACGTCCAGCGAAGAAACGTGGACGCGATAGGTTTCGCCTTTCTTGAGTTTGAGTACCGGATACCACTGCCATTGCCGGCCGTAGATGTACACGTCACCGGGCGGCGGCGCGACGATGGGCACGTTGTTTTCGTCCGTGCCGACCTGGTATTTCGCCACAAATGCTTCTACTGTTTCTTTGAATTCTTCGGGCGTGGTGCGGAACGAGGTGGCGGGCACGTTTTGCCGGCCGATGAAGAACCACAACGGCATCATGGCGGTCAAGACGATACTCCACACAAAAGCAATCAACAGCCAGTTCTTTTCCAGCCTGCCTAAAGGTTTCCACCAGATTTTTTGGGGTTGGAGCATATCGTTATCCTCCTTCGAAGGAATGTGAAAATGTTATGGTGCCGGCGGCAGGGTAAGCAGTTCGATCAGGCCCCAGACGTTGTAGAGCACCGTGCTGAGCAAGATCGAAAGCGCCAGCAGCCAAAAGATGTTGTCGAAGAACTTTTGGCCTTTTGGAATCTCGACTTTTTCATCTTGATTGGACATGGAACAACCTCCTGTTTTCAGTATTCAGTGTTCGGTCGGGTGTGATGTGTTGGGGGTGACGTTTGGAGAAAAAGCAAAGCGTGCCATTGGACGGCTGCCTGCAAATCGTTCAGAAAACGGTGGAGAGGTATCTTGTAAATCGCGGTGGCCTCTGCCAGCGTTTCAAAAGGCGCCATGGCGCATCCCACACAACCCATTTTGTATTTTTGAAACACGGGTATGGTTTGAGGAAACCTGTTGAGAACGTCCGCAACGATCATGTCGTGCGTGATCAGGGTGGATGCCATATCGTCACCTGAAAAGGGGAACGGTTGTAAACAAGATACATTTTTTCGGGAAAATTGTCTTTGCGCGAGCGCAAAAATAAAAAAACTGTGAGTCCCTGGGGAAAATGTGTTTTTTAATGCCCCCTCGCCATGACGAGCGGCTGTCTTGCGAACCGCCGCCCGGCGATGCCTGCCCTGAGCCATGCACTGAGCCGCAGGCGAAGTGGCTAGCGCAGCGAAGGGAAGCAATCTCCCTCCACGCTGCGGGAGCTCTGCCGCCGGTGGTTGGAAACCACCGCCTGGGTGGGGGAAACCCGTTGAAACGGGTTTGCTATGCGCTGAGACCTCACAGGTCTACTACCACACGATGCAGGAAGATTTTTTACCCAAAACAGATTGCATCCGGGCATCTCCATGCGCTTTGAGACCTGTGAGGTCCGGGTGCGACTTTTTAACCCGTCAGTGATGAGGCATAGCCTGGCAGAAGCCGCCTCCCCGCAGCGCGCTTTTCCGCTATAATCAGGGTAAGTCCCCTGCTGAGAGGTGGTCGCGATGATTTTATACGTCAAAGGCAATCTGTTCCAATCGCCTGCCCAGGTCCTGGTTAACACAGTCAATACCGTGGGCGTGATGGGCAAAGGGGTGGCGCTGGAATTTAAGCGCCTGTTCCCGGAGATGTACCGTCAATATCGCGATTTGTGTGAGCGGGGGCAATTTTCCATTGGGCAATTGTGGCTATACAAGAGTCCGCAGAAATGGGTGCTGAACTTCCCCACCAAACAGCACTGGCGCGCCCCCTCGCGGGTGGAGTACATCGAGGCCGGGTTGCGCAAATTCACCCAGGTGTACAGCGATTGGGGCATCCACAGCATCGCTTTCCCCGCTTTGGGGTGCGGCAACGGCCAACTGGATTTCAAAACCCAGGTACAGCCCTTGATGGAGCGCTACCTGAGTCCCCTGCCGATTGATGTTTTCATCTACCCGGAAAAGGAAAGCGACTTCACTGAGCATTTGGATGTCGAAGTGATGAAAGCATGGCTGCGTTCCGAGCCAACCAGCCTGCCGTTCTCCGAGGTGTGGGACGACCTGGTCGAACGGCTGCGCCGGAAGAGAGATTTCAAAACCGTTGCTCAGGGGAACCCGTTCAGCGTGCGGGTGAGTGAGGAACCGCCGGGATTGCAAATCCTGGCTGCCGGGAAACCCTACCATGTGCATTACGAAACGCTGCTTTCCTTTTGGCAGCAATTGCGGACGTATGGCTTCTCCACCCGCAATATCGCGCCGGGCGTCAACCGGGTGCTCTCCTACCTGATACCGGTTTTCGTCGAGTTGCCTTATGTCACCCCCGTACACGTTGCCGAAGACTACAACAATTTACACAAGGCGGCTGTAACCGGTCTGCAAATCCTGCCCACCGCGTTTTCCCGGCAATCGGGGACTGCTCCAGTACAACTTGCCCTTTTCCCGGTTGAGTGAGGGGATGGCGTTGAAACAACCTGCGGCAGAATTTCGCGCTTTTCTGATCAAGAAGCTGGCCGCGCATCCAAAGGAACGATGCCATGAGCCGTTACGACCCGTCCCGTCACCATCGCCGTTCCATCCGCCTGAAGGGATACGATTACACCCGCCCGGGCGCGTATTTCGTCACCATTTGCACCCATCAGCGCGCCCACCTGTTCGGTCAGGTGGTGGATGGCGAGATGCAACCGAACGTTTTCGGGGAAATCGTTCAGGAAGAATGGTTTCGGACGGCGGAAATCCGCCGCAATGTGGTGTTGCACGCCGATGAATTCGTGGTCATGCCCAACCACATCCACGGCATCATTTGGATTGTGGAGGATTCCAATGACCGCGATAATAGTAGGGGCGACCTGCAGGTCGCCCCTACGGAAAAACCGGTCGCCCCTACGGAAAAACCGGTCGCCCCGCCTCAAGGTAAGGGCGACCGGCTGGTCGCCCCTCGCGAACGCCCGCGAGGGCCGGCGCCCAAATCCCTGGGCGCCATCATGGCCGGTTTCAAATCCGCGGCCACCAAACGCATCAACCAGACCCGCGGCACGCCGGGCGTCCCGGTCTGGCAGCGAAATTATTACGAACACCTCATCCGCACGCAGCGCGCCCTGCACGCCATCCGGCGATACATCGTCCACAACCCTTTGCGCTGGCACCTGGACCGCTACAACGCGAATGCCGTCGCCTCCGACCCCTGGGCAGCAGACCTGCGCCGCCTTTTGCAATCCCCGCCATCTTCCATCCCCAAAGAGGACACACAGGCATGAATTCATCCACCATCGTTGACCGCATCTGGAACTACTGCCACGTCCTGCGGGATGACGGCGTCTCTTACGGCGACTATCTGGAGCAGCTCACCTACCTGCTGTTCCTCAAGATGGACTACGAAAACGTCACCGAACTGGGCAAACCGAGCGTCATCCCCGCGCCCTACCGCTGGGGTACGCTGCGCCGCCTGGAAGGGACCGCTCTCGACGGCCATTACCGCAGGCCCCTGCGAGCGTTGGGCAGGACAGCAATTAACCCCTACGCCATTCACCAACACGGAGGACAAAAATGGAATACCGCAACCTGGGCCGCACCGGCCTGAAAGTCTCGGAACTGTGCATGGGCACCATGCAATTCGGCTGGACCGCGGACGAACCCCTGTCTCACAAAATTCTCTCCGCAGCCTTCGACGCCGGGGTCAACTTCATCGACACCGCGGACATCTACTCACGCTGGGCGGAGGGCAACCCGGGCGGGGTCGCGGAGGCGATCATCGGCCGCTGGATCAAACAGAGCGGCGTACCGCGCGATCAACTGGTCATCGCCACCAAAGTGCGCGGCGCGATGGGCGACGGCCCCAACGATCAGGGCCTCTCCCGCGCCCACATCATGAACGCGGTCGAGGCCTCCCTGCGCCGCCTGCAAACCGATTACATCGACCTGTACCAGACCCACTACTTCGACGTGGACACCCCCATCGAAGAGACCCTGCGCGCCCTGGACGATCTGGTGCGCCAGGGCAAGGTGCGCTACATCGGCTGCTCCAACTACCCGGCCTGGCGCCTGATGGAAGCCCTGTGGGTCTCGGACAAGCACGACCTGGCGCGCTACGACAGCCTGCAACCCCACTACAACCTGGCACACCGCGCCGAATTCGAGCGCGAGCTGGCGGACGTGTGCCGGACGTTCGGCCTGGGCGTGATCCCGTACAGCCCCCTGGCCGGTGGCTTCCTGACCGGCAAATACCGGGCGGACGCGCCCATCCCGGACAGCGACCGCGCCCGCGGCGTGCAGTCCCGCTACTTCAACGAACACGGCTGGCGGGTGCTGGCCGCGGTGGAAAAGCTGGCGCAAGAGCGGGGCAAATCCGTCTCGCAAATCGCGCTGGCCTGGCTGCTCTCCGACCCGCTGATCACCAGCCCGATCATCGGGCCGCGCACCCTCGAACAGTGGGAAGACAACGCCGGCGCCATCGGCCTGCGCCTGACCGACGAGGAAAAAGCCGCCCTGGACGAAGCCAGCAAATGGTAAAAGACATCCAAAGACCGCAAAGACCGCAAGGACCTCACAGGTCTTTGAGACCTGTGAGGTCTACCGTTTACGGCTCGTTGCTCAACACCAGATTCCCCGCGCCCATATCCACGGTGATGGTCAGCGTGGGGCCGTCGCCGCTCTGGGTGTAGGTGTTCCCCCCCGACTCCACCCACCCACCGCTGGCCGAGACATTGGTCAGAGCGCCCTCGAAGGTCACTTTGGCGTTCACCCCGGCAGGCACCACGATCTTGACGCTGCTCAGCCCAGATTCGATTTTCACGTTGGCGTCGCGCTGCAAATCGCCGGAGAAGTCGAGCACATAATTCCCCGCGCCGCTGGTAAACACCAGGGTGGCGAAATTCGCGTTCGCCAGCCCGCTCAGGGTGACGTTGGAGGCGCCGGTCTGGTAATCCAGAATGCCCATCTCCACCTGGTTGGGTTCGGAGAAAGATAGTTCCACATCGCTGGCGCCGTCCTCGATGATCAGGTTCTTCAGGCTCAGGCCGCCGAACTCGTAGCGGCCCACGTACGCGCCCGCTTTGATGTGCAGGGTCATGGGGGTGTCGCTCAGCTTCAGGTCCCATTCGTTCTTGACAGTTTCATCGAATTTCGGAATGCCGTCGATGTTCAAATCCCCCTGTTCGATCAGCACATTGCCGTCCTCGACCGAGACGATGGGTTGGAAATCGGCCACGTTGTAGGTGGCGCTGCCTTCCACCAGCCCTTCTTCGGCCCCTGGCGCGAGCGATAGTTCGCCGCCGCCCAGCGAGAGGGTGAGCGCAACGTCCTCTGCATCCGGCAAGGGGACGCTGATCTCCTCGGTGACGGTTGGCCCGGTTTTGACTTCGCTTGCAGGCAAATTGATGTTGAGGGAGCAGGCCA
Source organism: Anaerolineales bacterium (assembly GCA_027019845.1). Lineage (GTDB taxonomy): Bacteria > Chloroflexota > Anaerolineae > Anaerolineales > JABWBV01 > JALUWE01. The sequence continues at coordinate 12,735 of JALUWE010000079.1, forward strand.
GCGCGGCCAGCGCCAATGCCAGCACAGCCAGCAAAGGTTTACGCAACATGGTAATGCCTCCTGATTTTCGAGGTTAGAGAGTGGGGAGGGGGGATAGGGATAGGGATAGGGATAGGGATAGGGATAGGGAATTGTGAATTGTGAATTGTGAATTGTGAATGGTGAATGGCATCCTGAGCGGAGGGTGGACGAAGGCCACTCGTAGTCGAAGGATGGGGATTGGGTATTCGATCTATGTACGCTTTTCTGCAAGTTGCGGTTTCGATTTCGATTTCAGGGTTGGAAACGAAACACACGTCCGGCGTTTTCGATGCCCCCCGCCCTGTCCGAACCGCCGAGCACGAACAACGCCCCCTCAACAACAGCGGCAGGGACCCCGTGCAGGGGTACCGGTAACCGTTCCGCTGCCATCCACTCGCCCGTCGCCGGGTCGAACATCTCGACGCTGTCCAGGGTTTGTTTTTTGCCGGATAGCACTTCCCCACCCATCACGATGATCGTGTTGTCCCGTACCGCGGCCGCGAAACCGGCGCGGGCGGTTTGCATGGGTGCGCCTGCTGCCCAACTACCCGATTCAGGGTCATAGATTTCGACAGAATCAAGTTCTCCAACACCCTGCCAGCGGCCGCCCAACACGTACAATTTGCCGTCCAGTGCCACCGCAGCGGTGTGTTCACGCGCCTGCGCGAGTGGAGCGAGCATAACCCACTGGTCTGTAGCCGGATCGTAGCGCAGCAACGCGTTGCTGCCCCCAACGCCGCCTGCCACATAGATGAACCCGCCCAGGCTGACCGCGGCCCCGGCGTTACGCGCCTCGGGCATGGGGGCGATGGGCGCCCACTGTTTGGTCTGGGGATCGAATACCCAGGCGTCCTCCTGGGGGGTCCAGTTGAGCAAGCCGGGCGCGCCCCCGAAAATGTAGATTTTGCCGTCATGCGCGGCGGCCATCAGGTGGTGGCGGGGTTCCGGCAGGGGCGCGAAGGTTGCCCAGGTATTTTGGGTGGGGTCAAACGCTTCGAATGCGCGTTCGCCCCCAAAGCCGCCGGGGACATAAATCAATCCGTCCAGCGCTACGGCTGGCATCTCGGAACGCGGGGTTGGCATCGAGGCCAGTTGCGCCCACGCGGGGCCCGGGGTAACTCCCCGGAAGCCGCGCCCGCAGCCGGTCAGCGCCAGTAACAGCACGTGCAGCACAATCCATCTCTTCACGATTCCGCCAACCTCTCGATTTCGGACACCACGGCTGCCAGTTCGTCCACCAGATACCCGCCGTACACCTGGCGAAAGATGTTCACCAGTTCACGGTAATACCACAACGTGCCCTCTTTGCCACCCTTGAAGCGCGGCCAGAGTTCCTCGCCGAGGGCGCGGTAGTCGCGCAAGATAGCGCGGGCGTTGTGCAACTTGTCGGCCAGGGAGATGAGCAGCACGTCCGGGCTGGCGTGGGGCAGATGGGCCAGGTAAGCCCGCTTGCGCTCCCGCCAGGGAGGTTTGGGGGTGGTGTCGCTGTCGGAGAGTTCGGCCACCATGTTCGCGACGCGTTCCCCGAAGCGGGCGCGGATCTCCCCCAGGGTTTTCCGTCCCCCCTGGTCTTCGACCGCGTCGTGCAGCAGCGCGGCAATGGCCTGGTCTTCGTCGCCGCCGTGTTCCAGCACCAGCGCGGTGACGGCCATCAGGTGCGCGATGTAGGGCGTGCCCGCGCCTTTGCGCCTCTGCTGGCCGTGCAAACGGCAGGCGTACAGAAAGGCCTGTTCAAAACGGGATGTGAGCATTGGATACTTCCTCCTGCCCCTTACTCCCTGCCGCGTGTCCGGTTGCGTGCCCCAATGCCCGCTTCCCCATACTCGCTCACCCCGATTTCCGCAGCAACAGCCACAGGCCCAACAGGATCAGGACGGCCGGCCACAGGATTTTGAGCAATTGGGATGGCGGCATAAAACGCAACGCGCCGGCCAGAAACAGGCCGAACGCGGCCCACAACGCCCAGCGCTGGCGGCTGGCCCTGGGAGGGAGAACAGCCAGCACAAAAAACGTCAACCCCATGCCGAACAGGAAGATGCTGGTGTCCGACAGGCCACGTACCCCCTCCAGCGTGATCATGGCGGTGAGGCTGAACAGCACGCCCGCAGCCAGAATCGCCCACCAACGTTGGGGGGTGCGCAGATACACAGCCGCGAACCCCACCCCCAGCAGGCCCAGAAACGCGGCGGTACTGCGTTCATCCGAGAGGCGCGGCAGCGGGAGCAGCTCCCACAACAAAACCAGCGCCAGCCCGAACAGCGCGAACGCAGGGATGGCCGCCCACCAGTTGGCGCGGCTTTTGAAAAACGCGCTCAAGAAAATCAGCCCGCCCAGCGCAAAGACGCCCCCCCACAGCAAATCGCTTTCGGGCAGCAGGTTGAAATTTTGCAACAGAAACAACACGCCTGCCAGAATGAGCAGCAGGCCCCATGTGGTGCGTTTGAAGAGAATTTTCATGTCAACCTACCTTGCGTGTTGTCTGATTGGTCTGACTTGTCCAACTTGTCCAACTTGTCTGATTGGTCTGACTTGTCTAACTTGTCTGATTGGTCTGATTGGTCTACCCTGTCCACCTGCCTACCCTGTCTACCTGTTTACCTGTCTATCTTCACCGCGATCAGCGTCCCATCTCCTGCCGGGAAGATGGTGCTGATCACGCGCGGATCAAATGCCACACGGCGGTTGAAATTATCGGTGGTGCGCACGTCGCCGTTGATGTTGGGGTCCAGGATGTTGCCGCTGCGGAAGGCATTGTGTGCCGCGATGATGCCGCCGGTACGCACGTTTTCGACGGCCCAATCGTAGTACGCATCGTAGCCCGACTTTTCCGCGTCGATGAACACCAGGTCGAAAGGCCCCTGAGGGGCAAGGTTCTCCAAAACCTGGTGCGCGTCCCCGACCACCACCTCCACCCGGCCGGCCAGCCCGGCGGCCTCGAAATGCTCTCTGGCGACCCCGGCATGTTTCGCGCTTTTTTCGATGGTGATCAGCTTCCCGCCAGGGGCCAGCCCGCGCGCGATCCAGATGCCGCTGTACCCGCCCAGCGTGCCGATCTCGACAGCCTTTTTGGCCTGGGCCGCGGCGGCCAGAAATTGCAGGAAGCGGCCTTCTTCGGCCTTGATGTTGATGGCGGGCAGCCCTTTTTCCGGGGTTTGCTGCCGCGTGTTGATCAGCGCACGATCTTCGCGCGCGAAGTGTTGGGTGATGTATTCGCTGAGGGGGTCGTTGTAAGTGGGCATGGGAGACCTTTGGGTGTCGGGTGTTTACGTGCGGCGTGCGTTACGCTTTGCAAGGATCGAAGCCGCATCCGTCAGCGGCAGAACAGCACCGGGATACGGGTTTCGCGCAGCACCTGATCGACCGCGCTGCCCAGCACCATCTCCAGCACCGGCGAAAAGCCGTACCCGCCCATGATGATCAAATCTGTCGCGCGCTCCGCCGCGGTGCTGAGAATGGTATCCGCCACTTTGCCGCGGCGGGTCAGAAAGTTGGCCTGCACGCGCCGTGATTGCAGGTATTCCTTTGCGCTCAGCAGGGCACGGGTGGCCTTTTGGCTGGTCTGGTTTTCCGCCACGATCAGCACGTCGAGTTGGTGCTGCCACTTTCCGGTCAGGTAAGCCGCGATGAACAGGGCCTCGCGGGCTTTGGGGCTGCCGTCGTAGGCCAGCAGCAGCCGGTCGAGTTGGGGGGAGACCTGGGGGACGGCCAGGATCGGGCGGCAGCAACGATGGATCAGGGTGCGGAAGCCGGAGGCCAGCCGGGCCGCGGGCGCCGGCCCGGGGGGGTGGTTCAGGTTGAGGATCACGATGTCGGCCCAGCAGGCACGTTCGCAAATTTTGCGCGCAATTTTGCCGCTCTCGACGATCAGTTCCCCCGGCAGCCCGGCTTCCCGGCAGCGCTGCTCGAAGCGTTCTTTGATGGCGCGGGCGCGCGGGCTGTCGACCTCCTCCGGGCGGGCGACCACGTGCAGCCCGTGCAGGTGGTCCTTCTCCGGCAGGGCAAACACGATGGCCTGCTCCAGCGCTTTCCAGCCGTGCTCTTCGCCGCTGATCGGGACGAGAACGTCCACGAACAGGCGGCTTTCGCGGTGGGTGTCCAGCATGTCCCGCCGCCACTGCCCGGGGCGGGGGCCGGCCTCGAACGGGTCTGGGGTGAGCGCGTCGTACAGTTTCCCGCCGATACGCGCCGCCACCCGCGCGGGTTTGGGGCTTTCGGCTTCGCGCAGGTTTTGGGCCGTTTTTTCCAGCGAGACGTTCCAGCCGAGGGCTTTTTCCAGTTCTTCCCGGCGTTTGCTGAGCCAGACGTACAGGTCGGTTTCGGTGCGGCCGGGGAAGTCGCGCAGCAGGCCGCGCTCGCGGATGACGCGGATGACCGGGATGTATTGCTGCTCGAACCAGATCAGCGCGGCCTGTTCGCAGCTCAATTCGTGGTCGCTGCTGTGCTGCACAGCCGCGATCTGGCGCAGCAAGAAGCGGTAGTGCCCCGGCGCGGTGACGCGCAGGTCCGCGTGGGGGCGGGTTTTGTCCAGGCGGGTGCATTCCAGGAAGTCGGCCAGCTCGGCTTTCAGGATCACGTCGTCGGGCTGGTCGTCCGGGCTGAGGGGGACTTTGGTGCGGATTTCGGTGACGTAGGCCTGGATGGTCTGGTATCCGCGGCTGCGGGCGATGGAGACGCGATGGTTGCCGTCCAACACGAAGTAGGCCTGGCCGATCTGGTAGACCTCGATGGGGTCCATGCCGCGCTGGTCGATGATGGCGTCCAGTCGCGTCCA
>JALUWE010000080.1 GCA_027019845.1 Anaerolineales bacterium
ACAGTGACATCAGCGCCCCTCTGTGCCTCAGTGATCCAAACCATGACCAAGCACTGGGAGCACTGAAGACACCGGGAACACTGGGAACACAGACAGTGACATCAGTGCCCCTCAGGGCCTCAGTGATCCAAAGGAGTGACGATGACCACCTACCAACTCACCTTACAAACCCTGACCCCCATTCACATCGGCGATGGCGAGGAACTGCGCCATGGATTCGATTTCGTGATTTATCAGGGGCGCACCTGGCGGCTGGACGAGGACGCCATCCTGCAGGCCAAGTGGGATGCCATGGGCCTGCACCGGCCCGGCCGCGTGCGTTACCCCCTGCCAGGAGAAGTGCTACAAGGCGCAGATTTCCGGAATGATGGCCTGTTCCGCTATATCCTGCGCGGCGCACCGCGTTCCCGGAAGGCAGACGCACGTCTGAAGACATTCATCAAGGATCATCAGGATCGCCCCTACATCCCCGGCTCCTCGCTCAAGGGCGCGCTGCGCACCGCGCTGGCCTGGACGGGTTGGAAAGAGATCAACCCACGGCTTGACCGTAAAGCAATTGGCAACCGCCGCTCCTGGGCCGGGCAGCTGCTGGAGCGCAAACTGTTTGGCAAAGACCCAAACCACGACCTGCTCCGGGCGTTACAGGTCTCCGACCTCCACGGCGAATTGAACCCCGACGAAGCCCTGGCCGTGGTCAACGCCCAGGTACTCACCCGAGGCAGCCTGCAATCGCCCATCGAACTGGAAGCCCTGCTCCCCAACCGCACGCTGACCGGTACGGTCACCATCGAAGATTACCTGTTCTCGCCACAGGCCGAGCGCGAACTGCGCTTTGGCCGCCGCAAGCGTTGGCTGGACGAACTGCTGCCCCGCGTGCAGGAACACAGCCGAGCACGCATCGAAAGGCTGCTGGCGTGGTTCGAGAGCGTGGACGGCGCCGAAAGAGTGGCCGGTTTCTATCGCCAACTTTACGGCTTGAAGCTCTCCAACAACCAGGCCCTGGTGCAGATCGGCTGGGGCAGCGGCTGGGACGGCAAGACCTTCTGGACGCATCTGCAAGCGAACGAGCCGCTCTTCGAGAAACTGATGCGCGACTTCCGCCTGCAACACCGCCGGGCGCGTGGCGCACCCCCCACCCGCGCCAAAGATTTCCCTGTCTCCCGCCGGGTGGTGGTGAGCAAAGAAAAAATCGCCGCGCCCTTCGGTTGGGCAGTGATTACGCTGGAGGAGAACAAATAAATATGGGTGAATCCTTTCATGTTCTGGCTTTCTTAGGTGCTCGCAAACTGCAAGAAACAACGTATGCCTGGCAAGAGCAGAGATACAAAGCCTCTTTCACACCACTGGCCACTACATCCTTTCTGAAGCCTGCGCGCGTGTCCGTGTTTTTGACAAAGGAGGCACGAGAGAGCACTTTCCCCGAATTTCGCGAACTATTTCAAGACGCCTTCCCACGGATCGCCCTGAATCCCGTGAACATTCCTTCCGGGAAAAGCGATGAAGAGCTTTGGGCACTGTTTTCCGCGATTGCAGACACCATTTTGGATGCACCAGAAAAACACATCGTTTTTGACATAACACATGGTTTTCGCTCTTTACCTGTTCTTGCTCTCTTGGCCGCGGCCTATGCCCAATCTGCTTTCGGCGTCCACATTAAGGCTGTGCTCTATGGGGCTCTCGATGCAACGACCGGCAAAGTGACACCCATGTTCGACCTCAGCCCCATGCTGGCCTTGCTGGAATGGGCGGCAGCGACCGACCGCTTCAACCGCACCGGCGATGCGCGCTATCTCAGTTCACTGTTACGCGGGCCGCAAAAAGCCCTGGCACGTCGCTGGCAACAGCAGCCAGAGAATCTGAGATTGCTAAGCGGCTTGGGCGGGCTGGCCGGCAATCTGGAAAAAATCTCTCAGACCTTGCGGCTGATTCGTCCACATAAGGCCATGAAACTGGCTCACGCCCTCCCTGACTACGTTGAAAAAGCGCAGCCGGTTTTGCAACAATCGACGGGAGCTTTGCCATTTATCCGATTGTTAGATAGCATCGCTCAAACTTATGCGCCGCTGGCTCTCTCCGATACCCAAGACCAAAGAGAAGCGCTCGTACGCGAGCGACGGATGATTCGCTGGTACGCTGAACGCGAACAATGGGTACAGGCAGCCGCGCTAGCGCGTGAATGGCTCGTCAGTTGGGTGATGGCACAACTACGCGTCGGACCAGAGACTTCCTCTACCGAACGCCATCGGGTAGAAGGGTTTGTCAACAGCGAGGCGGAGGCATACTTGCAGGCCAAGAAAGCCAACCGTCCGTTTACCCCCATTTTCCTGCGCGATCTGCCGCAGGTGGAAACCCTTTTGAGTTTGTGGAAATCGTTCACCGATGTGCGCAACGACATCCTGCACGCCGGTATGCGCGATGCTCCCAAGACCCCCGAAAGCCTGATCAAGCAAATTAAAGCTGCCCTCGAACAAATCGAAGGATTGCCGTTGCCATGACCACCCTCCTCTCCCTCATCGGCGAACAACCCATCCCCAACCTTTTGCCCATCCGCGCTTTGGAACCGGATGAAAACATCCTGGTTTATACCCGTACAACCGAAAAAGTCGCCCGTCGTTTGCGAAAATTAATTTCCGGCCATGATGATTTGAAAGATGACCTGTGCGTCCTCCCATACAACTTTGAACAGGCCTTGCAGGTGATGAACGAACGACTCGCGAATGTTCCTGATGTGCTTTTCAATCTGACCGGCGGCACTAAGATGATGGCCCTGGCAGCTTACGCCCTGGCCACACAACGGCAAGCGGAGTTCATTTATTTTGAAAGCGAAAAACACAAGGCGATTATGTATCGCTACGGCTACAAAGCCGGTGGGGTCCCCCACCGGAAGGCGCGCCAGGAATTGCCACCCTTGATCACAGCCGCAGATTATCTCAACGCCCATCTCCCTGGTTTTCGCGAAACCGGATTTAGCACCGATGATCGAGGCAATCTGACTTCCGGCGGGTTGTTTGAAAAAGCCGTTTACCAGGCCCTCGTCCGCCGCTTTGAGGATGTTTTGGCTGGCGTGAAACCCGAAGGTGTTGCCGATCAGATCGAAATCGACCTGGTCATTCGCTGCGATAATCAGGTCGGCATTGCCGAAGTCAAACTTGGTGGGGGCGACAGCGGCAAGCGTGGCCTGGATCAATTGAAAATGGCGGGCGGGCGAGAGTATCTGGGAACGTATACCACTCAGTTTATGATCGTGGCTCGCAAACAACTTTCCCGCAAAATTGAAAAGCTAGCACACGAACGCGGCGTGAACGTGATTTACGTGCCGGAATATCAAGACGGACGCCCTCTGAGCCGCCAGATCGCCGACAAACTGGCGCGTGCTATTCGCCAAAAACTCTGCCCGCAGTCAAGATAAGTCTTTAGACAGGTACGGGACGACAATGCCGCCGCCCACCCACGGATACGCTCACAGCCGGTGCGTGAACCCGGCAACGCCCCCCATGATCGCCACTGGCGCCACAAAATCTGGCAAAAGGGCGCGGGACACGATTTCAACATCTACACCGCCACGCTGTGTAACCCACCCACAGAGCCTTCGGCCACCAAATCCCGGGAGAACACCCGAAAATCCGAAAGGAACGCTTCCCCCATGCTCCTCCTCAACTTCTCCCACCCCCTCACCGACGAACAAAAAACCCAGATCGAAACCCTCACCGGCCAGCCGATAGCCGAAATCCGTGAAATCCCCTCCCAAATGGACAACGACCAGCCCTTCGACGCGCAGATCGCCGCCCGCGTGGCGCAAATCGGCCTCTCCCCGCACGAATGGCAAACCCGCTCCATCCTCATCAACCCCCCGGCCCTCAACTTCAGCGCGGCCGTGCTCCTCGCCCACCTGCACGGCCTGATGGGCTACTTCCCCCCCATCATCCGCACCCGCCCGGTGCCCGGCGCCCTCCCCCCGCGCTACGAAATCGCCGAAATCATCAACCTGCAGGCCATCCGCCAGGCCGCCCGCACCCGCCGGGAACAGTGAGCAGCGGCCAATTTATCACCCCCCCCCCCC
>JALUWE010000081.1 GCA_027019845.1 Anaerolineales bacterium
CTGCCCCCGAACGAGGGGCGCACCCCCTGGCTGGAGCCGGCTACCCGCTTGGCCTTGATCCCCTTCGTGGTGACCAGCCTGTTCAGCTTCAACACCCTGCTGGAGCGGGATTCGTTCCTCAAATGGAGCACGCTCAAACGCCCGATCTTCGTGGCCGGAAACGAAAAGCACACCCAAATGGGGCTGCTCGTCCGCGAGCTAACCACTGAAGAAGCCAGCATCGCGGTGGTCAGCGCGGGGGCGATCTCGTACTTCTCCGAACGCACCTCCATCGACCTGCTCGGCAAAGCCGACAAAGTGATCGCCCAAAGCACACCCCGCCCGATCAAAGGCATCTCGGACGACGTGGAATTCCGCCCCGGGCACAACAAATGGGACTATGCCTACTCCATCGGCGAATTGCAGCCCGATCTGATCGTCCAGCTTTGGAGCAACCCCGAGGAGGCCGAACCCTACCTGCGGGATTACCTCTCGATCAAAGTGGATCGATTCCCGATGTACTTCAAAAAGGATTCGCCCAACATCCGCTGGGAAGCGATCCCGTAGCACAAATCACCGGCCAGCAGCCGCCAACGCCTCCAGACACAGTTCCAACGCCCTGACCCCATCCGCCAGCGAACAAACCGGCGGCCCCTCCCCGCGCACCACCGCCAGAAAATTCCGCATCTCATCCAGAAAGAGCGTATTCCGCTCGAACCCTTCCGGCGGGGTGGCCGTTTCCCAGGCGCCCTCCCCAGCCCGGTACAGGTGCGCGGCCCCGTCGCGGTTGTCCCAACGGACCGTCCCCTGCGTACCCACGATCTCCAGATCGTGCCGCGGGGGGCGCTGCACGTAATCCAAATGCACGCTGCCCAGCGCGCCGTTCTCGAAGCGCAGCACGATCTCCGCGGTGTCCTCCACCGGCAGCCCCAACCCGCGGTTGCTGGCCGCGGCCGCGACCACCTCCGCCTCCCCCAGCAGCATCCGCAGATAATCCAGCGGGTGGCACAACGTGCGTACCACCCCGCCGCCCAGCTCGGGCCGCGCCGCGTACCCTGTGCGGTAGTCCTCCCACGGATGCCAGCCGGGCAGATACTCCCCCCAATGGGCACGGACCGACACCGGCTGCCCGATCTCGCCCGAGCCGAGCCAGCGTTCGACAGCCCGCAGCCCCGGATGGAAGCGGAACTGGAACCCCACCAGCACCCTGACCCCGTTCGCCCGCACCGCCTCGATCAGCTGCTCCACCCCCTGCATGTCGTGCGAGACCGGCTTCTCGAGCAGCAAATGGCAGCCGGCCTGCGCAGCAGGGACCGCCACCTCCAGGTGCAGCGCGGTCGGGTTGGAGACGATCACCGCCTCGGGTTTGTGCGCCAGCGCGGCCTGCAAATCGGTCTCCACCGGAAAACCGGCCAGCTCGTCGTCCGGCAGGGTGGCCTTGTGCGTGCGGTAGAGCAAGATGTCCCGCTCCCCCAGCGCGAGCAGGTTGCGAAAATGGCGGCGGCCAATCGAGCCAAGCCCGGCAATGAGAAATTTCATAGGTTGGTCTTGTAGGGCAGGGACTCCAGTGCCAGATGTTGCTCCAACACCTCGAATTCAGGGTCTTTGTGCAGCAAAACAGCCTGGTGATGTTTTGCAAAGGAATACAATCTTGTTCTACCTCTCCCCATAGCCCCACTTTCGCAACATCTTCCCCGCGATCTGCTCGAATACCCGCGTATCCCGTTCGCTGAAGAACTCTCGCCAGGCGCCCACCTGCCCCTTCGGAATGGCACGCGCCAGGTGGCCTGCTTTTTGCTGCTGCCAGGCCGCGTCGCGGTTGCGGTTGGCCACACCCATCACAGCCTCCTCCAACCCAGCCAGGTCCGGGTCTGCGCCGAGGAAACCCCACACCTTTTTCATCTCCCCGACCGGATCGGCCAGCAGGTCCTCGTAGCGCAGTTCGTGGTAGCGACCGGCGTACAACTCGCGGCCGAGCGCGGCGGTGGACTCGAGGTTGCGCCTCCAGCCTCGCGCGTAGTCGCGGATACCCTGCCCGGTGAACAGCGATTTGGCCGGGCCGCGGAAACTGGCGGGGTCGCGCTCGAACTCGGCGCGGATACGGCGGTCCGCCGGGGTCAGGTGCTGGGGCGCGTCGATGAAGGCCTGAAAGCGGTGGGAGAGGGCGGCGTCGCGGCCATCGCGCACGATGAAGATGACCCTGGCGTCGGGGTAAATCTGGTGGGTCAGGCGCACGGCCTCGCCATCGTTCAGGCTGTTGGGGCTTTTATCGCCCACGATGCGGGCGTTGTGACGGCGGGCGTCACGCTCGAGGATGAAATCGGCCGCGGCGCGCATCACGACCGGGGACAGGTCGCGGCCGCGGTTCCAGCGCACACTGCCCCGGCTGAGCCACTCGGCCACCGCCGGGTCCGCCACCAGGCCGCTCAGGTAGGGCGGGCGGGTGAAGAAGTGCGCCTGGCGGTTGCAGTGTACCTCCGGGTGCGCGTCCAGCAGGTACATCAGCATGGTGGTGCCGGAGCGCGCGTGGCCGTAGACGAAGAATTTGTCGCGCGGGAAGAAGGCGCGGGCCTCGGCGATCTCCTCGGGGGTGAGGGGAGGAATGGGAGGGCGCGCTCCCTGGGGGGGGGCGGTTCCCTTGATGAGCATTCTTGCTGCCAATTTGAGGCGGTTAACGATGTTCATTTCAACGCCAAGACGCGGAGAACATCAAAAACGCTGTGGGGCTTTGCGCCCTGGCGTCTTTGCGTCTCTGCGTTTTGAAAGAAGCGACAACAAATACGCCCCCGTCCGTTTGCCCGCCCCCCCGTCGGTGAAGGTGATTTCGTCGGCCAGGAATTTTGCGCGGGCGGCCGCGTCCGCGTGGGGATGGGTGAGGTAGTGGTCGAGCGCGGCGCGCAGCGCCTCGGGGGTGGTCGCCACCCGCCCCGCGCCGGATTTGCGAAAACGGTCGTGGGTCGGCCAGTGGCCGATTTGGGTCAGCGGCAGGTAGAATTTGTCTTTCTCGTCCCAGCCGTACGGGTGATCGATGGTCACCGCCACGACCGGGGTGCCGTGGCAGGAGGCCTCCACCACCATGGTGGAGTACACGGTGGTGAACACGTCGGCGTGCGCCATCATGGAGGATTTTTCGTCCATGTCCTCGCCGGAGTAGTGGCCGAGTTCGCCTCCCAGCGAAACCGGCTCGACCAGATGCACATGAGGATGCTCGCGCACCAGTTGCCGCACCCGTTCACGTTCCGCGGCAAAGCGCGGCACATCCGCGAAGTGGTTGGGGTGCAGGCGCACCAGCAATTGGGCGGGTTCGGACAACGCGTCATTGCTCACCAGCCGCGCCAGGGCCTCGATGTTCTGGATGTTGGGGGAGAAGGTGATGAAACTGGCCGCGTAGGCGATCAGTTTGCGGTCGGGGTCCAGACCGTGCCGCTCGAAGTACGCCTCGCGGGGCAGCAGCCATTTTTGGGTGAAGTAGCCGTCATACGAGGGGATGCCGCCGATGTGGACGCGCGCCGGGTCCCAGTCTGAACCCAGCACCAGCTCGTCCTTCTGGATTTGCGACCAGCAGGTGACGAAGTCCATTTTCGCGCCGGGCACGTTGTAGCTGGAGGGGTTATCCCAGCCGACGATCACCGCGGTGTTGGGCACGCCGCGCGCCGCGGATTCGCGCAGCAGGTAGCGGTCCAACCGCCAGCCCGGGGTGGCCGCGATGGTCATCTCGGGGCGATATTTGTCGAACAGGTCGGCGTAGATGTGGGGGGTGAAGCGGGATTGCAGGCCGATCAGGGCCTGCCGCGCGCGTTTGGAGCTGCGCACGAGATGGAGAGCCGTTTCCATGAGGGGGAACAGACGTTTGCGCGCGCCCCTGGCCTCGAATTTGACCTGTTGGCGATAGGCCTCCACCGCGCCCAGGTTGATGCGGTACGATCCCCCGGCGCGGCGCAGGAAATCCAGCCAGTATTGCAAGGCGGGCTGCTCGCGGCGGTAATAGGCGCGGCACTGCTCGAAGCGCAGCCCCTCGACGATCAGCCCGGGGCGGCCAAAGCGCGCCCGCAGGCTCTCGATCAGCGCGTCATCGGTCAGCAGCACGACCTCCACCCCGGCATCCAGCAGCGTGGGGAGGACGTCGGTTTGGAGGAAGTAGATCACGGCCAGGCCGTGATCCGCGGAGATGAAGACGCGTTGGGGCATGTTCGGATTACGTGTCCAGGCCCAACGCGGTCAGGAGTGCGCGGTTAAGTTGGGCAAGTTGCATTTTCCTACGCCTCATCCCCCCGGTGGAATGCTCACCTCCGCCGCCAGGCCAGCGCGCCGGCGAACAGGGCTACCAGCACCGCCAGCAAGACCAGCGCGATGGTGTTGCCCGAGAGGCCGGGTGCGCCCTCGGATGCAGGGGCCGCAGGCTGGGTGGGGGTGGGCGCGCGCGTGGCAACCGGCACCGCGGTGGGCAATTCGAGCTGCACCGGCGTTTGCGCCACCACGAAAACCGCTGCGGTGCGGCCGGGCACGGTGAAGGCGCCGCTTTGCGGGTCGAACGAGGCGGTGCGCACCACCGGGTCGCTGGAGTTTGCCTGTACCGGGTGCAGTTGGAAATCCATCCCGGCGAAATCCGCAATGGTGAAGCTCTGGGCCTGCGGAGAGGCGTTGAACAACACCACGATTTGCTCGTAGTTCGGGTCCAGGTCCTCCCCCACGGTGTCGGAGATGCTCATCACGATCAGGCCCGGGACCTGGCCGGGGCCGGTGTTGTGAAAGGCGACGCGGGCCATCACCTCCTCGGCAGTTTGCAGGCGGAAGAGGGGGCTGCTCTTGCGAATCCGGAGCACCTCCTGAAAATGGCTGACCGCGGCCTGGATGTGTTCGGGGCCGGGTGCGATGTCCGGGTTGGCTAACAGGGGGGCCTGGATGTCCCAGTTTTCCTTGTTTTTGTCCGCCACGGGCAGGCCGCTGCCCCAGCCGTTGTCCTGGTAGGTGAAATCGAGACGGTTGAACCAGTCGCCGGAATTGAAACTGTCCCGGTCGAAGGATTTGGAACGCAGCATGTCGATCCCCGCGTGGTAGAACGGCACACCCTGCGAGAAACCCACCAGGCTGACGCCCAGGTTGTGCATCCGCAGCCGGTCGTCGGGGGTGGCCGCGGCCGGGGCTTTGTATTGCACCGCGTCGAACCAGGTCTCATTGTCGTGCGCGGAGATGTAGACGATTTGCTCCTGCGGGTCGAGGGTGTAGCCGGTGGGCGCGCCGTTGTAGTCCACGTCGGCGGCGGTGATGGTTGCGCCGTTTGCGCCCACGAAGGTGTAGGCGGCCAGGTTGCCGGCCAGCGCGGCGCGGATGCGGTCGCTGAAGAGCAGCAGCCTGTCGAGGGCGGCTGTGTCCGCGGGGGTGGTCTCGTTGGGGTCGGTGTACAGGCCGGTGGCGAACCCCTGCTCGAGGTAGCCCCCGAAGGGAGAGCCGCCGCGGACGGAATCGCGCACCCGGTCGTTGAACGTGCCAATCCCCAGCCCGCCAACGTTGAGCTGGGTGGCGTTGGGGCCGCGCGCGCCGTTGGCGACTTCGCCAAAATTCCAGCCTTCGCCGTAGATGTAGATGCTCGGGTCCACGGCCAGCAGCGCGTCGCGCACCGCGGCCATGTCCGTCACCATGTGGTGCCCCATCAGATCGAAGCGGAAGCCGCTGACGTTGTATTGGGTAGCCCAGATCAGCAGGGTGTCGATCATCAGTTTGCGCATCATGTTGTGTTCGGTGGCGGTGTTCTGGCAGCAGGTGGAGGTCTCGACCTGGCCTTTGGCGTTCAGCCGGTAGTAGTAGCCGGGGACGATCTTGTCGAGCACGCTGTTGGGGCGCTGGCCGCTGGCGCTGGTGTGGTTGTAGACCACGTCCATGACCACGCGCAGCCCGATGTCGTTGAGGGCCTGCACCATCTGGCGGAATTCCAGGATGCGGGTGGCATCTTCGGGGTTGGTGGCGTATGCGCCGTCCGGCGCGCCGTAGTGGACGGGGTCGTAGCCCCAGTTGTAGGCGTCGCTGTCGCTAATGGCGGAGATGCGCGCCTGCTGCTCTTCGGAATCGGGCGGGAGGGCGGCCAATTCATCGAAATCGACGCTCTGCCAGGTGGATTTGTCTTCGTCTACGCTGGCCATGTCGAAAGCGGGCAGGATGTGGATGTGGGTCAACCCGGCCTGGGCCAGGGCGCGCAGGTGTTTCATGCCGTTGGATTCCGAAACCGTGAAGGCCGCGTAGGTGCCGCGCAGTTCTTCGGGGACGCTGGGATCGTTGACGCTGAAGTCGCGGATGTGCAGCTCGTAGATCACGATGTCTTCGGGCGCGGCCAGCGGGGGTTTGACCATCTGGTCCCAGCCTTCCGGGAAGAGCGCCGGATCGTTCAGGTCTACAATCAGGCTGCGGAAGCCGTTGGTGGACAGGCCGACCGAGTAGGGGTCGGTGACCACGTTGGTCTCGACCTTACCGGTGGAGGGCACGTAGACGGTAACTTCGTAGGCGTAGTAGCGGCCTTTCCAGATCGGTTTTCCTTCCAGCGTCCACACGCCGGTGTTGTCGTCGCGGGTCATGTCGAAGGATTGGGGGAAAACTCTGGGGCCGGGTTCGGTGTAGACGTTGAGGCGCACGTTTTTGGCGGTGGGCGCCCAGACGCGGAAAGTCGGAACGTCGCCGGCCCACGTCAGGCCGAGGGGGCCGTCGTAGGTGTACAGGTCGTCGAGCACGCCGGGGATTTGCAGGCCGGTGATGTCGAGCACGTTGCCGTTCTGGTCGTAGGCGATGACCGCGAATTGGCCGCGCAGGATGTCCGGGACGCGGGCCAGAGCCGCGGAGTCAAGTTGGAGGGTCAGTTGCCCGGCCAGGTGGGGGAATTTGGCGGTGACCTGTTCGGGGGGTGCGCCGGGTTGGAGGGCGAGGGGGATCACGCCGTCGAAGCCGGTCAAACCGGTGGGTTCGATGCTCATGCCGCCTTCGGAGGCGAAGGCCAGCTCGAAGGTGGCCGCCTGTTCGGGGTCGATGTCCCACAAAATGGTGTCGGCCAGCACCCAGTAGGCTTTTTGGGTGCTGAGGTCGCCTTTGGGTTCGCCTTCTGCGATCTTGAGGTCGTTCATGTCGTATTCAAAGTAGACCACGCCGCTCTCGTCGCGGATGGTGAATTCGAGGGGTTGGGTGGCCAGGTCGTCGCTGTTTTCGTTGCGGGCGACTGCTGCGGTGTAGGTACCGGGGGGCAGGCCGCGCAACAACAGGCTAAAGACGCGGTCGCCGTCGGGGTCTTGCAGCCAGGAGCGCAGGCATCCTGCGTCGTTGTCGTTCTGGCAGCCGAGGGCGGTCTGGAAGTCGCCGATTACGGTGAAGATGGGCGTGTTGAGGTTGTCGGTGACCCAGCCGGTTTGGTGGTCGTAGTAGAACTTGACGGGCTGCTCCGCGGGGACGGAGAGGGGGATGTTGGGGCCGTTTTGTGTGGCGTTGAGGCCGAAGTTGAGGTCCCAGGAGCGGTTGAGGGCGACTTTGTATTCGTAGTTTCCGGCGGGGAGCGTCCATTCGCCCTGCCAGATTTTGTCTTCGGGGTCGAAGGTGAGGAAGGTGGCTTCGCAGTCGGGCTGCCAGTCGCCGGGGCAGCCGAGGACGGATTGGAGGGTGCCGGGGATGGTGACGGTGGCGGGTTGGGGTTTTTCCGCGGGGAGGTCGTAGGCAGGCGGGGAGGTGGGGCTGCCTTCGGGCGCGGGTGCGGTTTCGATGGTCAGGATTTTGGTATCGGAATCCCAGGTGAAGGTGACTTGCTCGAATTCACCGACGGTGAAGGGGATGTTGGGGCCGTCTTGCGCGCCGTCTGCGCCGTAGTTTTCGGCCCAGCTTTCGTTCACCGCGACTTTGGCTTCGTAGTCGCCTGCGGGGATCCAGGTGGTGGTCCAGGTGTAGATGCCATCGCCGTCGGGGTCTTGCAGCCAGGAGCGCAGGCAGTCGGGGGCCCAATCGCTGGCGCAGCCGATCTCGTCCTGGAAGCTCCCCGGGACGTTGGCGATGATGCTGTTGACGTTGTCGGTGACGAAATAGGTCTCGTGGGAGTAGAAGAAGGTGACGAGGGTGGGTTCTTCGAGTTCGAGGGGGATGTTGGGGCCGTAGTATTCGCCGCCGAGGCCGAAGTTGTCGGCCCAGGTGCCGTTGAGGGCGACTTTGTATTCGTGGGAACCGGCGGGCAGCTCGAAGGTGGCGCGCCAGACGAGGGAGTTGGCGTCCAGGCTGAGGTAGGTGGTCTCGCAGTCGGTGTTCCAGTCGCCTGGGCAGCCTAGTTCGCTTTGGAAGGTGCCGGCGATGGCGACGGTCTGGGGGACGGGCAGGCCTTCGGGGGGAAGGGTTTGGGCCTGGGATGAAGAGGTGAAGAGGAGAAGAGAGGAGAGGGTGAGGAGGAAGAGGAGGAGACGTTTCATGGGAGGAGTAATCCTTTGTTGGCGGAGCGTACAGCGAATGGGAAAAGGGGCGGGATGTGCTCCTGCGCGTCCCATTGGGCCGCGTAAGGCGCGATTTCGGCGAGCGCAAACGCACGGGCGCGTTCGATCAGAGACTTTTGGGAAAGAGAAAGTTGGAAATTCATGATTGGATTGCTGGCCGGAATTGTAAATGGCTGGTACAATTATGACCTACAAACAAGGTCATTCAACCCACATATAAGGTCTTTCGATGCTGGAACCCTTATTAGGCTCCGCCAATAGTGAACGAGTGTTGATGTTCATCTTCGCCCGTGAAGCAGGATATGCGAGAGAAATTGCCCGTTTCTTTGGTGTAAGTCTTACCCCAATCCAAAAACAGCTTGAAAAACTGGAGTTCGGCGGTGTGCTTGTCAGCCGAAAAATCGGGCGCACACGGCTATACACGTTCAACCCCAGATACCCTTTTCTGGATGAACTGAAAGCTTTGCTAGAGAAGGCACTCCTCTTTTATCCCGAAGAGCAACGCGAGAGGCTGATCATGTACCGGCGGCGCCCCCGGCATCCTGCTCCGTGACCACTACCTTCTGTCTTTCTCTTGCCCCTGGCGTTTCCGCCTCTCACTTCCCCTGCGCAGACGGAAACTCCCCTTTACGCTTCTCCCGCAACCCCTTCACCCCCGCCAGCACATCTTCCGAGAAGAAACCCAGCATCTCCAGCGCCAGCGAGTGATCGAAGATCGGGCCGGCGTCCAGCAGCCATTGGTTGAGGGCGCGCTTGGTGAACCGGATGGCGTGCTGGGGGCCGGTTGCCAGGTTGGTTGCCACCTCCATCGCCCTGGCCTGCAATTCATCATCCGGCACGCACAGGCTGACCAGCCCGATGCGCTCGGCCTCCTTCCCGTCCACGAAGTCGCTGGTCATCAGGTAGTACTTCGCCTTCGCCATACCAATCAGCAACGGCCACAGGATGGCGGCATGGTCCCCCGCGGCCACACCCATGCGCACATGGCCGTCGGCCAGCCGCGCGCTCTCCGCGGCGATACTGATGTCGGCCAGCAGCGCGACCACCAGCCCCGCGCCCACCGCCGGGCCGTTGATGGCCGAGATGACCGGCGTTTTGCAGTGAATCATGTTGTAGACCAGCTCGCGCGCCTCGTCCAGAATGCGGACGATCTCGTCGTAATCGCGGTACGCGTCCTCGACCAGTTGCAGGTCGCCGCCCGCGGAAAAGGCGCGGCCCGCGCCGGTCACGACCGCCACGCGCACCTCCGGGTCCGCCTCGATGGTGCCCCACAGCTTGACCAGCTCGGTGTGCAGCCGGGCGTTGGCAGCGTTGAGCACCTCGGGGCGATTGAGCGTCACCCACAGGATGCCGGGGACGCGTTTCTCGAAGAGAATGTGTTGGTAGTCGGAATAGTTCATGGGGAATTTGTTTGATTAGTCGGACTTGTCTGATTGGTCGGACTTGTCTGATTGGTCGGACTTGTCTACCCTGTCTACCTTCTCCCTGCCCCATACAACCACTCAAACGACCGGTGATACACCCACTGCACCGCGCGGCGGAGGGGGCCGCGCAAGGGGGCGCGCCCCGGGCCGGGCGCGCCTTCCCGGACAGCCTGCCCGGCCCAGCCGGGGAGCGTGTTCCCCATGTGCCGCACCCACCACCGGGGCGTCGAAAGGCGCAGGTAGCCGCGCGCGTTGATCGCCACATCCAGTCGCCGCACCTGCCCCATAGGTTTGTCCGCCGGAATGGGAATGACCTCCTGCAAAACCGCCTTGCGCGCCACAAACTGAAAATGCCCGGCTCCAACATAAAACCGTGCGACGTGCGGGGTGCGACGTGCGATTCCCGATTCCTGATTCCCCATTCCTGATTCCCGATCTTCGATCTTCGATCTTCGATCCTCGATCACCCAATCCTGCTGTGCCGCGAAGTTTTGGCGGGCGGTGGCCTCGTCCTGCCCCAAAGAGCGGGCGTGCTGCCAGTAGTCCTCCCAGGGGAGCAGCTTGCCCCGTTCGAGCGTGATCCCGGCGGTTTTCTCGGCCCATTCGAGGGTCGCGGTGGAATATTGGGCCGGCGACCACATCGGGATGCCGGTCACCATGCCTGCGTTCGGGAAGGCCTCCAGCACGTTCACCAGCGCGGCCAGCCATCCCGGCTCGAAGTAGATATCCGCGTCCGCATAAGCGATAATCTCGCCCGGCGCGGCCGCGAACACGAAGTTCCAGGCCGCGGCTTTGCCCACATTTTTCTCGCACAGCACCAGATACTGGATTTTCGCGGCTTCGTGCTGTTCGGCCAGCCAGCCGCGCACTTCGGGGCAACTGGCGTTATCGAAAACCAGCAAATCGTAGGGCATCTCCGTGTGCGCCCACAGGCTGCCCAGGCAGGCTTTCAGCACCTCCAGCATTTCGGCGTAGTAGCCGCCCAGGAACGGGATGTAGGTGATGATGGCGACGGTGACGCGCGCCGGCTGCGGCACGCTTTGCACGAATTTGGCGGGGTTTTGGCCGATGCGCATGATGGGAATGGGACGCAGATTTTACGGATTCCGCGGACTTTTTTTACTTTTCTTTGGTCAACTTCCTCCGCAGCCGCCGCAGCCGCCGGGTGAGCGCCCAGCGAGGGCCGGTTTTCTCCGCGGGCATGAGCGCCAGCTCGAGGCGACGGACGCCGCGCAGCAGCGTGGGCCGCGGGCGGACGATTCTGCCGCCGCGCAGCTCGCGGTTGGCGTCCAGCAGCAGGTAGCCGGTGTAGGCGTTTTCCGGGCCGCGGGCGAGGGCGATGTTGCGGTGCGATTCCTCGTGATCGTAGTGCGGTTTGCCGCCCAGATGGGCGTAGTCGTGGTTTTGGTGGACGATCATCACGTCCGGGGTGGCGTCGATCACAGCCCAGCCCTGTTTGCGGGCGTGGTAGATCATCCAGTTGTCCCACCCCGCGCGGCCGATGGCGAAGTCCGGGATGGCGGTGAACAGGTGACGGGGGAAGACGAAGTAGTCGCTGCCCGCGGGCGGGTGCAGGCGGCCCTGGCGGAGGGCGCGGCGTCGCAGTCGTTGGGGCCAGTCTGCGGGGAAGTCGAGGGGGGCGCGCACGTCCAGGTCCCAGCGCTGGCCGATCAGCAGGAAATCGCGGGCCTGCGCCCGTACACGGCGGGCGGCCTCGACCAGGTCGGGGAGCAGCAGGATGTCGGCGTTGACGTAGCAGAGAAGCGGGCTGCGGCTATGCTCCCGCGCCAGCGCGAAGATGTCGCTGACCAGCGGCGTGCCCCACTCGTTGCGGGCTACATCCGGCAGGTGCGCCACCCCGAATTCCGCAGCCACCTGCGCCGTACCCGTCTCGTCCCCGATCAGGATGACCCCGGTTTCGGGCAGGTGCAGCCAGGATCGGATGGCGTTGCGCTGGATGGTGGCGATGTGCGGGTCGGTAAAAGGCTTGGGCGCGGTGAAGAGGGTGAGGAGGGAGTCGGTTTCAGTGTTCAGTGTTCAGCGTTCAGTGGTCAGTGGTCAGGTGTTTACTTGTCTTACTTGTCTTACTGGTCTTACTGTCAGAACTTACGCAGTTCATGCCAGCTATTGCTTGTGTCATTCTGGGCGCAGCTATTGCTTGTGTCATTTTGATAGGACTTACGCACTTGAAAAGTCGCACCCGGACCTCACAGGTCTCAAAGCGCATGGAGATGCCCGGATGCAACCTATTTTGGATAAAATCTTCCCGCATCGTGTATTCCTGCATCGTGTAGTAGTAGACCTGTGAGGTCCCAACTGCATAAGTACTGATTTTGAGCAATAGCAAAGAATCTTGGTGGTGGTGGGGGAGACGGGGGACGGATGACCGGCGCGCGGTTATTGGTGGTCGGGGCGACCGGCCGGTCGCCCCGACGGTCGCTGCGCTCCGGATTCTTCGGTCGCTGCGCTCTAGATTCTTCGGTCGCTGCGCTCCGGATTCTTCGGTCGCTGCGCTCTAGATTCTTCGGTCGCTGCGCTCTAGATTCTTCGGTCGCTGCGCTCCCTCAGAATGACATGATAAGCTGCGCTCCCTCAGAATGACAGGTTCTCACAGTCCCCACTGCGTAAGTCCTGTTACTGAGATCATTGGTCCTGTTGGTCGAATTCGTTGCACAGGACAAATCAGACAAATCAGACAAGTTAGACAAGTTAGACAAATCAGACCACCGTGTCCGCCTGTTTACGTGCAACGTGCGGGGGGCGGGGAAGGAGATTTTCGATCTGGATCATCCCACATCGTGCGCGGTTTTGTGGGGCACGTGGGCGTTGATCTCGGCCAGTTGGGGTTCTTTCTCGAAGAGTTCGAGCACGTCGAGCCAGGTAAAAGTGTCGTCCGGGAAGCGGGAGACGATCTCACGCACCAGTTGCAGGTCTTCGGGCGTGTCCACGGTCCAGCGCAGGCGGCCCAGGTCTTTTTCATGGTTGACGAGCAAGATCCTGAACTTACCTTTGGTTTCGTAGATGTAGGGCATGACGTGTTCGCGCTGGTGCGGTTTTTTGGCCTGCTGCCAGGCTTTTTCGAGGGCCTTGAAGGTGCAGACTTCCACGTCCAGACCGATGGGGTAGGTGCGCCCCCAGGGAGGTGGCAAACGGTTGGCGGTGAAGTCGTACGGGGGCGCGGCCGTCAGGGTAGAGGTGATAAAGCCTCCCCACAGGAAGCGCACTGTGCGGTCGATCAGGCCGGGATCGATCAGGGGACAATCCGCGGTGATACGCACCACGATGAACGCCCGATGTTGTTTAGCCGCCTGGTAGTAGCGGTCGAGCACGTCGGTGGGGTGGCCGCGGAAGACTTCGTACCCCTGCTGCTGGCAATATGCAACGATAGGGTCGTCTTCCGGATCGGTGGTGGTGGCGACCACGACCTTACTGAGAGATGCGGCACGGCGGGTACGTTCCACCACCCAGGCGAGCATGGGCCGCCCGCCGATGTCGGCCATCACTTTGCGGGGCAGGCGGCTGGAGGCCATACGTGCCTGGATGAATGCGATTGTGGAAGGCAGGGTAGCTGTCATGGGGAGTAACCTCCGGAGGGGGAGCGGATTGCGGGATCGGTCGCGGGGCATGGCGTCTGCAAAAAAGCCGGAAACATCTCCGCCAGATAGGCGCACAAAGCCGGGAACAAGATGCCTGCCACTCGCTGCGAGCCTGTATTGGTGTAGTGAATCATATCACGATAGTATTGAGAGTCCTTGGGCATGGTGCCAGCCAGATCGATGAGAAAAACATTTTGCTGTTGGGCCACCTGCCGGGTAATGTCGTTGTACAATTCCAGAATGGCCCATTCTGTAGCACCGTTTTTACCACGGAATTCGATTGTGGCCAGGTCAACGCCGGTGGTTGGGTCGATGGCATCCCCGTACAGGGCTGGTTGGGTGATCAACACGGGTTCGATCCCATTGGCGCGGGCGGTGACGACCAGCCGGGTGAGCCGTTGGCGATAGGATTCGAGCGGTTCGCCCTGGTATTGCGCCAGAATCCGGCTCGTTTGCGCCTCGGAAAGTTCAACACGGGGCAGCGCGGTGAGGTCCATGTAGCCCCGGTCGTATTCCAGGGTGCGGGTTTGCAGGTAGCGCACGAAGTTGAAGGCCAGCGCGCCCACTTCGCTGTGCAGGGAAGCCCACTTGACCGCGCCTTCCAGGCTGTCGGGCTGCGCCAGGCTTTCGCGGTCATAAGGGCCGATGTCCACCAGCCCCAACTCGTTGGCGCCCACCAGCAAAAGCACCACGTCCGGCTGAAGCGGAACGATGACATCTTGCAGCAGCACCAGATGCCCGAACGTAGAATGCCCCACCATACCGGCGTTGTTCACCCACAAAGGCCGAAAGTGCTGCCCGAGGCTGGCAGCCAGCAACTCGACCCAGGTGTTGCCGTCCGAAATGTTAAACTGCTCAGTAGTGCTGCCGCCGACCGCGATGATGCTCAGGAACACGTCCAGATTTTCGGGCGGCTCAGGCCCCCGGAACCCCAGCGAGTTTTTGGTGTGGATGATGATCGAGTCGAGTTTGGGGTTGCTGTGATTGCGAATGGTGTAGCGGCGGCGGATGGGGAGCACGATGCGCTCGCCTTTGACGCGGTACCCGAACGGGTTATCCCAAACGCGCAGCACCCCTTCCAGCAAGGCCAGCCCCAACCCCAGGCCAAAGACGATCAAAATCAGGCGGGAAAAGACGCGTTTTTTCACCCGTTGGAGGTGGACAGTTTCTCCTTCACCACCGCGAAGACCCGGCGCGCGGTGTCCAGGGCCTGCGCGGCCTGCTGTTGGTTGGGCAGGCCTTCGGGCAGCGCGCCGGGATGGGCGTCGGGGTAACGGGTAGGAAGGTAAATCTGATCCAAAAAGTCCAACCCTTCCACAAGTGCGCTGAAACCTTCTCTGCCGACCAGGTCAATAAGGTTCATTAACGAGTGTGTCTTTGGAGGGAGCTCACCTCTATGGACGAGTATGGCTTTCAGCGATTTTTCAGCGCATTGCTGAGCATGAAAACAAACCTGATTGAAAATGTTGTCTTTCATCGCCCATTCTGCCATACGTAGATCTTCATCGGCATACTTTAGCCAGCGTTCATGCCCGTTCATAGAGAACTTTTCCTTTCCCAACAATCTCTTTTTGAACAAATAAGCGTTCCGCGCAGAGTTGAGTAAACTCTTCCGGGGTATAGACCAGAAGATCAATACCCACTCTGGTATTAAACTTGCGACGAATTTCCATAGCCCGGTCAATAAAATTCTTATCCGTCTCGCGCACCACCACGATGTCGATGTCCGACCACAGCCGCGGTTTGCCCTCAGCCAGTGAGCCGAACAGGATGATCTTGTGCGGGTCGAACTCGCGCACCACCAGCTCCACGAAGCGTTCCAGCTCGTCCTCCAGCCGCGCGATCCACTCGGCTTCGTCGATCTCGATGGGTTGCAGTTGTGGGGTGGTCATGTTTCAAGTATACCCTATCTGTCAGGGGCCTGGCCCGGAACCGGCAGGGCTTCCACCAACCCCCGCTCCCGGAAGCGTTCCACGTACTCCCACACCGTCCAGTAATCCAGCCCCACTTCCTGCGCGATGTCGAACACGGTGCGGTCGCCCTCGAACAACATCATGATCTTCTCGATAGCGCGGTTCAGTTCCCAGTTCTCGCGCCAGTCTACCCACAGGCCATAGCCGGAGAGAAACACCGGCCCGCGGAAGGTGCGCCGCGGCACGTAGTTGCTGGCGTAGATGCGGAGGATCGCCTCCGCGGTTTCCGCCGCGCCGCGCAGCATGTCTTCGTGGATGATGTCCGGGTTGTCATCGCTGGTGTGGTATTCGTCGTAAGGCCAGCGGTTGAGGGAGATGCAGGGCACGTTCACGCCAGGGCCGTTGATGACGCGCTCGTCGTTGGGAGGGAAGGCGGCGAAGGGGCGTTCGACGTGGTGCGTAGTGCGTAATACGTAATGCGTAATGCGGTCGAGCAGGTGATCGTGCTGGCGGGTGTGGTGCCAGGCCAGGGGGCCGCGGTTGCCGGTCATTTCCAGGAAAATGCCGCCCTTCAGCCGCGGGATCAGGTCTTCGTGGTGCGCCAGATAGGCGATGCTGCCGATGGTCTCGGGGCAGAACAGAAAGCGCACGGACATCGACCCCGGGGGCAGGGGATTTGCGGCCAGGCGCTGCGCCAAGCCGACCGCGGAGGCCACCCCGGAGGCGTCGTCGTTGGCCTGCATGGGATGGCAGATGTGCGCGCAGACGATGCACTCACCCCGCTCGGGGGCCGCGCCCCCTTCGGGATGCACCACCCCGACCCCGACGCGCAACCCCTGCCCGGGATCGGTGACGAACTCGGAGCGGATGACCGCGCGGTAGCGCGCGCCCCGGTCGAGGGCGTCGTACACCTCTTTCGGCAGGCAAAAGCCCCAATCCCGCTGGTAATACTTGAAGACCCAGGGGATGGCGTGGGGGCGTTTTTCGTTGTAGTGCAGGTGGGGGGCGAGTTCCTCCCAGCTCAGGGTGCGGTCTACCGGCAGGGAGTACGAGACCAGGTGCAGGGGGTTGTCGGCGAAATCCGTCACCCGTCTTCCGTCCTCCGTCTCCAAATAGGCTTCGTGTACCACGTAGCGTTCCGGGACGCGCCAGGTCCACACTTGTGTGCCGGGCGGGTAGGTTTCGATGGTGTAGGCCGCGGCCGGGGGCATGTGTTCGCCGACGATGCGCAGCGCGTGATCGGTGCCCTCCGAGGCCAGGGTGCGGTGGAGGGGGTAGATTTGTTCGAGGAGGGGTTTGAGCATTTGTCTGATTTGTCTGAGTTGTCTAACTTGTCTGAGTTGTCTGAGTTGTCTAACTTGTCTGAGTTGTCTGAGTTGTCTAACTTGTCTGAGTTGTCTGAGTTGTCTAACTTGTCTGATTTGTCTGAGTTGTCTAACTTGTCTGATTTGTCTGAGTTGTCTAAGTTGTCCCGTGCAACGAGTTCGACCAATGCGACCAATAAGACCAATGCGACCAATGCGACCAATAAGACCAGTAAGACCAGTAAGACCAGTAAGACCAGTAAGACCAGTAAGACAAATAAGACCACCTCACCTCTCTATCCGGTACAACAGGAACGGGTCACGCTTCATTTCGCGGGCGGTGAATTGGTACACTTCGTTGGCTTTCATCAGTTTGACCGTGGCCTGGCCGATTTTGCGCACGGTGACGATGCCGGCTTCTTCCATGAGCGCGCCCATCGGGTCCACTTCGGTGACCACGCCTTTTTCGAGGTCGCGTACCAGCATGTAGAAGGTGTCCTGGTAGGTGCTGCCGTCCCAGTCCGTGACCTGGCCGGTGAAGGCTTTCATGTAGCGGTAGTCCACCCCTTCCATTTCTTCGACGTGGTGAAAGAAAGTCAGGCTGTTGGTGTAGGAGAGGCCGATGATCATCATTTTGCCGTCCAGTTCGCGCAGCCTGCCGAAAACCGAATCGCGGCCATAGCTGGATTTATAGCGGTGGCGGCACAGCATTTCCTGATGTTTGCCGATGATGGCGAAGGAGTAGATGGGGTGGAAAACGCGGCAACTGCGCGGGTCTTTGCGCACCAGTTCGGTCAGGATGCCCATGTGGGAGGGGGTAGAGCGCACGTCCCAGGGTTCGCCT
>JALUWE010000082.1 GCA_027019845.1 Anaerolineales bacterium
CCTGCTGGAAGTCAAACTGGCGCGCGCCGGCCTGCTGGACTCGGCTCGCCTGAACACCGTCAACGCCGGGCAAACCGTCCAGATAGGCCCGTTCAAGGTGGAATTCTTCCACGTTTGCCATTCCATCCCCGACGGCGTCGGCCTGGGCATCACCACCCCCGCCGGGCTGATCGTACACACCGGCGACTACAAATTCGATCACACCCCGGTGGACAACTGGCCGACCGATTACGCCAAGCTCTCGGAATTCGCGGGCCGCGGGGTGTTGGCACTGCTGGCCGACTCCACCAACGCGGATGAACCGGGCTGGACCCCCTCCGAACGGGTGATCGACCCCGCGTTCGACGAAGTGTTCCGCAACGCGCCCGGGCGCATCATCGTGGCCTCCTTCGCCTCCCTGATCTCCCGGATGCAGCAGGTTGCCAACGCAGCCCACAACCACGGACGCAAGATGGCTTTCGTGGGTATGAGCATGAAAGAAAACGCCAAAATGGCAAAGAAGCTCGGCTACCTGGAACTGCCCGAAGGCCTGCAAGTTCCCCTCAACCAGGCGTTGAAAATGCCCCCCGAAAAAGTGGTGCTGATGTGTACCGGCTCCCAGGGCGAACCCTCCTCCATCGTGGGACGCCTGTCGCGCGGCACCAACCGCCAGTTCCAGCTCGAAAAGGGCGACACCGTGGTGCTCTCCTCCCACCCCATTCCGGGCAACGAAGAGATCATCAACCGCACCATCAACAGCCTGTTCCGCCGCGGGGCCAACGTGATCTACGACCCCATCGCGCCGGTACACGTCTCCGGCCATGCCAGCCAGGAAGAGATGAAACTGCTCCTCCACCTGGTCAAACCCCAATACCTGATTCCCGTCCACGGCGAGCTGCGCCACCTGCACCAGCACGCGGCCCTCGCCCGCCAGATCGGGTTCCCCGGCGAAAACATCGCCGTCGTCGAAAACGGCCAGATCATCGAATTCGAAGACGGCAAAATGCGCCTCGGAGAACGCATCCCGGGCGGGTATGTGTTCGTGGACGGCGCCAGCGTGGGGGACATCGGCCCCAGCGTGGTGCGCGAACGCGATGCGCTCTCGCGGGACGGCTTCGTGCTCATCAACATGGTGCTCGACCACCGCAGCGGCCAACTGCTGCGCGACCCGGAAATCATCACTAAAGGCTTCGTATACCGGCCCGAAGCCGAAGACCTGCTGTTCGACGCCATCTACCACGTCAGCCAGGCGGTCAACCAGGCCAACGGCAACCTCAAGAAAGACGTCGAACGCGCGGTCAAGAACTTCCTGTACAACGAAACCAAACGCCGCCCTATGGTGTTGGTGACCACCACGGAAGTCTGACCTCCCTGCGCCTCCCAAAAACGAAAAGCACGGCGAATCGCTCGCCGTGCTTTTTTCTTGCGCTCTACGCTTTACGCCTCACGGCCCAGCCGTCTCCGTAGGCGTGGGCGTCAACGTCATGATCACACCCGGCGTGCTGGCCGGCACCCCGGTCTCGGTCGGCGCCGGCGTCACCAGATTGACCGGCACCAGGATCACCTGCCCGACGAAAATCTCGTTCGGGTTTTCGATGTCCTCGTTCGCCTCCAAAATCGCCTCTTCCGTGCTGTTGAAACGCTGCGCGATTGTGGTCAGCGTATCCCCGGTCTCCACACGATACTCGATCAGCGTGCCGCGCGGCAGCCCTTCGGGGATGGGCGTGGCCGTCGGCGGCGCCTCGTTCGGATCGGGGATCAGAACCTGCTGCCCCACGAACAACACCGCGTCGAATTCGAGTTCGTTGACCTCCAACAGGCGGTTTACGTCCACCCCAAACTGCTCCGCAATCGAGAACAGCGTATCGCCCTCCTGCACGGTGTAGAAGAACGGCCCCTCGATGGTGGGCGTGGGCGTCTCGGTCGGGGTATCCGTGGGGGGCGGCGTGTCGGTAGGCGGCATGGGCGTGCTCGTCGGCGTGACCGGCGTGGGCGTCGTCGTGAGGGTAGGCGTCGGCGTGTCCGTTGGCCGCACCGGAAAGAGCGGCGCGTCGGGATTAGTGTACCAGCGTATCAACACCACCGCCCCCGCAAAAATCAACACCAGCGCAATCGCCCCGATCACGAACAAGCGCGGCGTTTGCTGCTGCTTTTTCTGGTAGGATTCAATCACATCTTGGGCAGATTTATCGCTCATTGTAGTTTCCCTGATTCTTTGTCGCGCTAATTCTACCCGATTTCGGAAAAATCCGCACCCACCCCCGAATCCGCAATATAATTTCCCCATGCCCAGCCTGGAAAAAAGCCTGCAAGCTCGCGACCTGGGACACCTGCGCATCGTGGCCGAACACTGGGGCGTGGAACTCACCGCTCGCGAAGCCCGCACCGGGCGCCAACAACTGGCGGCCGCGCTGCTCGACCCCGAGCTGATCGATGAAGTCGTCACCGCGCTGCCCGCCGCGGCTCGTGCTGCGCTGGCCGACCTGCTGCGCCACGGCGGGCGCCTGCCCTGGCCCCAGTTCACCCGCCGTCACGGCGACATCCGCGAGATTGGCCCCGCACGCCGCGACCGCCAGCGCCCCGACCGCAACCCCCAATCCCCCGCCGAAATCCTGTGGTACCGCGCGCTGCTGGCCCGCGCCTTCTTCGACACCCCCGACGGCCCTCAGGAATTCGCCTTCCTCCCCGACGACCTGCTCCCCCTCCTGCCGCTGCCTCATTCGCCCGGCCCCGATCCGCTGGGGCGCCCCGCCTCCCCGCAGGAACGCAGCCACCGCCTCCCGGCCACCGACCGCATCATCGACCACGCCACCACCCTGCTGGCCGCGCTGCGCATCGGACAACCCCACCGCTACCACGGCGACGTGCCCCCCAACGCCCTCCAGGCCCTGCTCGCCGCGGCCGGCCTGCTCACCCCCGCAGGCCACCCCCGCCCCCAACCCGTGCGCGACTTCCTCGAAGCCCCCCGCAGCCAGGCACACTCCCAACTGGCGCGCGCCTGGCGCCACAGCCCAGACTTCGACGAACTGCGCCTGCTCCCCGGCCTGCAACCCGAAGGCGACTGGAAAAACAACCCGCTGCGCACCCGCCAGGCCGTGCTCGACCTGCTCGCCACCCTCCCCAACAACACCTGGTGGAGCCTCAACGCCTTCATCGCCGCGGTCAAAACCCGCCATCCCGACTTCCAACGCAGCGAATTCGACTCCTGGTACCTGCGCGACCGTGCCAGCGGCCAATTCCTGCGCGGCTTCGAGCACTGGGACGCGGTCGAAGCCGCGCTGCTGCGCTACCTGATCACCGGGCCGCTGCACTGGTTGATGGGGGTCGAACTGGCCGCGCCAGAGCCTGACGCGCCCCCGAGCGCCTTCCGTATCCCACCAGGCGGCCTCTGCCTGCCAACACACCCGCACCCCGGCAGGGCACACGAGACCCCGGCCAAAATCCACCTCCGGTCGGATGGCCGCATCGCCGTGCCGCCTCTCGCCTCCCGCGCGGCCCGTTACCAGATCGCCCGCTTTTGCGACTGGGAACCCCCCAAATCCGGCCAATACCGCTACCGCCTGACCCCTTCCAGCCTGGCCCGCGCCGCAGAGCAAGGCCTGCGCGTCGAACACCTGATCGCCCTGCTCGCCCGCCACACCGGCGGCATCCCCCCCAACCTCACCAAAGCCCTCAAAGACTGGCAAAAACACGGCACCGCGGCCCGCGTAGAACAGCTTTCCGTGCTGCGCCTTAGCTCCCCCGAAGCCCTGCAGGCCCTGCGCGCCTCCCGCGCCGCCCGCTTCCTGGCCGGCCTCCTCGGCCCAACCGCGGTCGCCCTCAAGCCCGGCGCAGAACACAAAGTCCTGGCCGCACTGATGGAAATGGGATATCTGGGAGAAATCGTGGACAACGAGAGCCGCGAGGGATAGGAAACCCCCAAGCCCGGATTCGTAGGTATAATGTGCGGGAAGACAGGCAGGTAGGCAAGTCAGACAAATCAGACAAGTTAGACAAGTTAGACAAGTTAGACAAATCAGACAAATCAGACAGGCCTGAAC
>JALUWE010000083.1 GCA_027019845.1 Anaerolineales bacterium
AGCTCGTTCGAGGACTTGATCCAGGAGGGCAACATCGGCCTGTTGCGCGCCGTCAAGAAGTTCGACCCCACGCGGGGTTACAAATTCAGCACCTACGCAACTTGGTGGATCCGGCAGGCCATCACACGTTCCATCGCCGACCAGGCGCGGGTGATCCGCATCCCCGTTCATCTGCTGGAGTCCATCCAACGGCTGTTGCGCGCCCAGCGGAAACTCACCCAGGAATTGGGACGCAACCCCACCAGCGAGGAACTGGCCATAGAGGGCGGGTTTCTATCCGAAGAGGATGCCGCTGCCATCCGGGAGGCGAAAAAGAACAACCGCCCGATCAACCCGGCCTTGCACGCGCGTTGGCGGCAGGCTGCTGCCAAAGTGCGCCAGATTTTGCTCACCGCAGAAGAGCCGAAATCCCTCGACAGCCCGGTGGGCAGCGAGGACAACAGCATCCTGGGGGACTTCATCCCGGACGAGGACGCGCCCGAACCCATCGACGAGGCGGCGCGGGAAATGTTGCGCGAACAAATTCAGAACGCACTGGCCGTGCTCTCCCCCCGCGAGCGGCAGGTGCTGGAATTGCGTTTTGGGCTAATCGATGGCAAGGATCACACGCTGGAAGAAGTGGGGAAATACTTCCACGTCACCCGCGAGCGCATTCGCCAGATCGAAGCGAAGGCGCTGCGGAAATTAAGGCATCCTACGCGCAGCAGGCATTTGCGGGATTATCTCTAGCACGCTTCTCATCTCCCCCCAAAAAAATCAAGTGCCCGGCGCCTTCGAAAATCCATCAACGGTCGCCCCTGGCTCATCAGGCCACCCATCCGAAAACAGAATGTTTTCTGACGTTACCAGGTGCCGGGCACTCAAAATGTGCTGCGAGTGTCTACCCCTCACACTCACAGCTCCGGCAGGCGAGTGCGGACACGCTCGTATGAATAAACGTGTGCGTTGCCGGAATTCCGGGATCGGTTAAGAGCCTATCCGAAAATTCTTTGCGAGTATGGGTGGTTACATGGCATTTCGCGCAGTTTTCATGGAGGGCATGGAGTTTTGCTGACCGGGCAAGCGACACGCTGGACACGCCAGCTCATTTGCCGGGGGTGCCTGATTGGTCGGAGTTGTCGGAATAGTCTCACTCGTTGGATTGGTCGAAATCCGGAAAGGGCCGGTCGCTCAGGATTACACACCCCCTCCTCTGAGGAAGCGCAGCGACCGAAGAATCCGGGGCATAGCGACCGTCGGGGCGACCGGCCGGTCGCCCCGACCACCAATAAGCACGCGCCGTCCCCGTCCCCGGTCATCCGTCCCCCGTCATTCTGAGGGCACGAAGTGCCCGAAGAATCCCCCCCCATCGCTGAGATTCTTCGCTATCGCTCAGAATGACATAAGCAACAGCAGGCATGAAGTGCGTAAGTACTGTTATCGTGTGTCATGGCGCGCATTGTGATCAAAGCAGGGTATCTGAATGTCAGACGACTCTTTCCATGAAATTCTAACTTTGAACGTAGACGAAGCGGGCAGGCGACATTTTCTATGCTACCATTGCCTTCCAAAAAGAGAAAGTGTATAATTTTTGCGCGCGGGCGGTTAGCTCAGTTGGTTAGAGCGTTGCGTTGACATCGCAAAGGTCGTAGGTTCGAGTCCTATACCGCCCACTCTACGAGCAGGCAGGGCATCTTGAGCACCCTGCCTGTTTTGTTTACAGGCCTTTTCCTCCCCCTCACATTTCCCTGACCCCCAGCGGGTACAACAGCAGCATGACCTCCAAACGCGCCCTCGTGCTGGCGGTTCTGGCGCTGATTGTGTTGCCCGCGCTGACGCTGACCACCGCGGTGCAGCTCGAAAACCGGGATGCGTTTTGCGCGGCGTGGCAGGCCGCGCTCTCGGGCTGGATCCGCGGTAACCGATCATCGATTATGGAACACCCAAAAACACAAACGCCAGGTCGTTCACGTTGGTTTGGGTGGGGCCGGGGCGCAGCAAATCCCCCAGCGGGTCGAAGAAGTGATAGGCGTCGTGGCGGGCCAGGAAATCGCCGGGGTCCAGCCCGGCGGCCTGGGCGCGCGCCAGCGTGTGGCCGCTGACCACCGCGCCGGCCGCGTCGGTCGGCCCGTCGCCGCCGTCGGTCGCCAGGGTGACGAGGAGAGTCTTCGCCACTCCGGCCAGCCCGGGCACCGCGGCCAGGGCCATCTCCTGGTTGCGCCCGCCTTTGCCCACCTCCGCCAGGGAGGCCCCTAGCGTGACGGTGGTCTCCCCGCCAACGATCAGGCAGGCCGGAGGGGGCAGCGGTTCCCCGCGTTCGGCGGCCTGCCGCGCGGTTTGCGCCAGCCATTGCCCGGCTTCCCGCGCCTCGCCGGTGAGCGAGGTGGTCAGGATGCGGGCGCGCCAGCCCTCTTGTTCGGCCTGCTGCACGGCGGCCTGGGCGGCCAGTTCGTTGCTGCCCACCAGCACGTTTTGCACCCGCGCGAAGATCGGGTCGCCGGGTTTGGGTGTTTCGGGCACTTCCCCCGCCGCGCCGCGCGCCAGGTGCTGGCGGATGCCCGCGGGAACGGCCTGCCAGAGGGCGTACTTTTGCAGCACACCGACCGCATCGGCGAACGTGCCGAGGTCGGGCACGGTGGGGCCGGAGGCGATCACGTCCAGCGGGTTGCCCACCACGTCGGAGAGGATCAGGGTGATGACCGCGGCGGGCGCGGCAAAACGCGCCAGCCCCCCGCCCTTGACCTGATCGAGGTGCTTGCGCAGGGTGTTGATCTCGTTGATGGTCGCGCCGCAGGCCAGCAGTTGGTCGGTCAGGGTGCGCAGATCAGCGAGCGAGACGCCGGGCACGGGCTGGGTCATCAGCGCGGAGCCGCCGCCGGAGATCAGGCAGACGACCAGGTCTTGGGGGGTGGTGCGGGCGAGCAGGTCGATCATGCGGCGGGTGGCGGCCACGCCGGAGGCGTCCGGGAGGGGGTGTCCGGCTTCGAGTAGCGCGACCGGCCCGATGCGGGCCGCGCCGCCCGCGTGCCCGTGTTTGGTGATCAGCACGCCCCCGGCCAGCTTTTCTCCCAGGATTTCGACCGCGGCGCGGCCCATCGGCGCCCCGGCCTTGCCTCCGCCAACCAGAAAGACGCGCTCGAACGCGCGGTAGGCGCGCCCTGCGACGCGGAGATGGTCCTCCTCGCGGCGCAGGTGGCGCGCCACCGCGGCTGCCGGGTCCACGGCCTGAATGGCGGCGGCCAGCACACGCGCGGCGCGTTCCCCGTGGGGGGAGGCGCGCAGGGTGCGGGTCAGGAAGCGTTCGGGAGGCATGGGGGTATTTTACCCCGGGTTTTGCCCGTATCCCTGCCTGACGGCCCAGATGATGGCTTCGTTCCGGTTGCGCAATTTCAATTTGCGGTAGAGTTTTTCCAGGTGGTAGCGCACGGTGCGTTTGGCTACCGCCAGTTCGGAGGCGATTTCCCCGTTTGTCTTGCCCGCGGCCAGCAGGTGCAACACGGCTTCTTCCTGGCTCGTCAGTTTGGGAGGGACGGTGACATGGTCCTCCACCAGCCGGGCCGCCAGCGCGGGGCTGACCCATCGTTCCCCGCGCGCTACCGCGCGCACTGCTTCGGCCAGCACTTCGGGCTGCTCATCCATACCAACGTACCCCAGCACGCCGGTTTCGAGCATTTCCCGCACGGTTGTCAGGTCGTCCACCCGGCCGAATACCAGCAGCCCCGGCCCGCCGGGTTGCTGAAGCAGGCTGTGAGCCAGCGCGGCAGTCTGGCTGTCAGGTGTCAATGAGCACACGATTAGCACGTCTGGGGTGAGCGTTTCCAGCAGATGTGCGACTTCCGGCGCTTCGCCAGCCCCTCCCGTCACCGTGACCGTTTCACAATCGTGGAACACAGTTTGGATGCCCAATTGCAGCGTGGGGCACCGGCCCAGAATAACCACCCGTATTTTTTCCATGGCGCGTTTTCCTCCAGGCAACGAAATGATGCGAGATGATTACCTGTTTGGGTTTGGCGATGGGGGA
>JALUWE010000084.1 GCA_027019845.1 Anaerolineales bacterium
TCCAGACCTGGATGGCCGAGCATTTCGAGGCCGCGGAACTCGATTTCGATCAGGATTTCCTGGACAAGGTGAATGGGGGAGGGTAGAGGGCAGGCACATCCTTACAGGCGCCCACAATCACACAAAGCCCGTCCTTGAGTTCACCAACTGCGCAGCTCCTGATTTTGAGTGCTGTTGTTTGCGTTATGCTGAGCGGCAGCGAAGAATCTCAGCGATGGTGGGGGGGATTCTTCGGGCACTGCGTGCCCTCAGAATGACCGGGGACGGATGACCGGAGACGGGGGTCGGCGCGTGGTTATTGGGGGTCGGGGCGACCGGCTGGTCGCCCCGACAGTCGCCCCGACGGTCGCTGCGCTCCGGATTCTTCGGTCGCTGCGCTCCCTCAGAATGACAGGAGGGCATTCCGACAGCGCTTATGCAAGTGTTCGTAACAACACAAAACGCGCACTTGATTTCATAACTGCGTAAATACAGCCAATTTTAGGACTTACGCACTTGAAAAGTCGCACCCGGGCCTCACAGGTCTCAAAGCGCATGGAGATGCCCGGATGCAATCTATTTTGGATAAAATCTTTCTGCATCGTGTGGTAGTAGACCTGTGGGGTCTCAATTTGCGTTGGGCGCTTCACCCCTCTCACTCACCGACTGGCACATGCTCCAACACACGCTCCACAATCGAATCCGGTGAGATACCCTCGGCCAGGGCCTCGAAATTCAGGATCAGGCGATGGCGCAGCGCGGGGTAAGCCACTTTGCGGATGTCGTCGATGGACACGGCTTTGCGGTCGTCCAGCAGGGCTTCCACCTTGCCGGCCCAGATCAGGGCTTGCACCCCGCGCGGGGATGCGCCCACGCGCAGGTTACGCCGCACGCTGTCCGGCGCGCGCTCGCTTTGCGGATGGGTGGCGCCCACGATGCGGGCCGCGTAGCGCAGCACCTGATCGGCCACCGGCACCTGCCGCGCCAGCGACTGCATCGCCAGTAGTGCCGCGGCGTCGGCCACCTTTTTTCCCCGCGGCACGTGCAGGCCGGTGGTGCGCCGGGCGATCTCCACCATCTGTGCCTCGTCGGGGTAGGGCACGTCGATTTTGTACAGAAAGCGGTCGAGTTGCGCTTCGGGCAGGGGGTAGGTGCCCTCCAGTTCGATGGGGTTCTGAGTGGCCAGCACGAAGAAGGGACGAGGCAGGTGGTGGGTTTCCCCGGCCACGGTGGCGCGGCCCTCCTGCATGGCCTCCAGCAGTGCCGACTGGGTGCGCGGCGCGGCGCGGTTGATCTCGTCGGCCAGCACCAGGTTGGCGAAGATCGGCCCGCGCTCGAAGCGGAAACCCCGGCTGCCGTCCTCGCTGACCGTGATGATCATCGTCCCCACGATGTCCGCGGGCATCAGGTCGGGGGTGAACTGGATGCGCTTGAAGGAGCAGTCCAGCACTTCGGCCAGGGTGCGCACCAGCAGGGTTTTGCCCAACCCGGGCACGCCCTCCAGCAGCGCGTTGCCGCCCGCCAGCAGGCAGACCAGCAGGTCGTGGATCAGAGCTTCCTGCCCGACGATCACGCCGCGCAGTTGTTCCAAAATGGCGTTGGCGGTCTGGTGGAATTGTTCGAGGGTGATTTCTTTCATGGTGTTTTCCATAGCGATTTCAACCTGCAACTTTCACTTTCGACCCTACCCCCACGGCATCCAGCGTCTGCGAATGGCGATCTCCAGCGGCCAGAGGAGGAGCAGCGCCAGGATCAGGGATTGCAGGCGGCGGTAGGGGGCGACATCCGCCTGGCCGGGGGACTCACGCTCGGGGCGCAGATCGTCCCAGGAGATCAGGCGGCCCGCTTGGGTCAGGTCGAGGGAAGCGTCCGGGGCCGGCAGCCACTCCTGGGGGACGTTGATCACGATTGGGGCCGCGATCTCGTTCGGGATTCCGTTTTCATCCTCGTACGTGACCACCCCGCGGTACACGCCTTCGGCGGGGCGCGGCAGGCTCAGCGTGTACTGGCCGGGCGCGGTCTGGGGCATGGGGAAGGCGCGCACCTGGCCGTCCGCATCCACGTAGGAGAATTGTACCGCCACCGCGTTGCGCGGCACCCCCGCGGAGGAGAAAAGCTGCGCGCGGACGTGCAGGCTTTCCGGCGTGATCTCGATTTGGACCTGTTGCGGGCCGAACGCGGGGTCGGGCAGCGCGTAGCGGATGACTTGCGACCAGAACAGGCCCCAGCGGTCCCACGCGGCCCAATCGCCCCCCCACTCCTCGCCGATGTCTCCCGTCCAGGCGGCCACGCGGCCCAGCCCGAACTGCCAGACAGAGAGCAGGGGATCGCGGAAATCCGCGGAGAGCAGCACATCTTCCGCGCCCTGATCGGCTTTACTCCGCAGGGCGTTGTAGCCGCTGAGCGCGGGCATCTCCGCCGGTGCGAAGCCGGAAAGGATGGGGTGGTTGGGTTCCCCCGGTATGGCGCGGGTCTCGCCCTGGAACACGTTATCGGCGCGGGCGGCCTGGCTTTCGGCGATCAGGATGTTGGGCAGGTCGGTGGCTTGCTGCACCGCGTAGTAGCGGCCTTTCCCGGCCTGGGCGATCAGGGACATCAGCTCTTGATCGGCCTCCGCGCCCAGCGCGATGGTGGAGATGGTGATGCCTTGCTGGTTGGCGAATTGTGCCAGCGCGACGAATTCTTCCAGGCTGCCGTCCGAACTCTGGCCGTCGGAGAGCAGCAGGATGTGGCGGGTCTCGGGGGTGGGGGTGTCCAGCAGGCCGCTGACCGCGGTGTTGAGGGCCTTGAAGATGCTGGTGCCGCCGGATGCGTTCACCTGGCTGATGGCGTCTTTGGTGCGCTGCAATGCCAGGCCTTCGCCCACCGGCCCGATGGGGATGGTCCAGTCGGGGGTGGTGTTGTAGGTCAGGATGCCGAGGTAGTCTTCGGGGCCGAGGTTTTCTGCGGCGCGGATGGCCGCCTCGCGCGCCAGGGTGATGGGTTGCAGGCTGAGGGGGACGCGGCGGGGGGCCATGCTGGCCGAGCGGTCGAAGACCATGACGAAGGTGAGGGGGGTGTTTTGTTTGCGCGGCGGGGGTTCGAGTTCGACCGGCAGGATCGGTTCGAGGAGGGTGTTTTCGTAGCCGCCGAGGGTGTAGGCGTTGCGCCCGCCGAGGAAAACCAGCCCGCGGCCCAACTGCTGGACGAAGGCTTTCAGCGCCCGCATTTGGGCTTCGGTCAGGCTGTTTGCCAGGAAGTTGTGCAGCACGATCACCTGGTAGCGGTCCAACGCGGACAGGCTGGCGGGCAGGTCTGCCGGGGTGCTCAGGTCGGTGTTCAGGCCTGCGGCGGAGAGCGCGGCCGCGAAGCGGTTGGCCGTGCCCGCGTCGGCGGTGACGATCAGGACGCGCGGCGCGGGGAAAACGCGCAGGGCCGCGTACGCGGCGTTGTTTTCGGGCCGCGGGTCGTCTGCGGCGAGCGCGACCGCGGCCAGGGTCAGGATTTCCTGGCCGGAGGTGGAAAGTTGAACGGTTTGCAGGTTGAGGCCGGCGCGCAGGGAGAGGGGTTGTTCGAGCACCAGGGTTTGGTTTTGGTGGAGCTGGAGGGTGATGTCGCCGGGTTGTTGGGCGTAGATGGGCACGACCACGTTGAAGGGGCTGTTTTCCCACATGGCGGCGGGGACGATGAGCGGGGCGAGTGCCACGTCGGTGGGGAAGTCCAGCGGTTCGAGGGGCAGGATGTCGAGGTCGCGGGTGAGGCCGGACAGTTGTTGTTGGAAGGCCGGGGGGTCGGAGGCCCGGCCATCGGTAGCTAGGATGATGCGGCCGGGTTGGCCGTCCAGCAGGCCGCGCGCCAGTTGCAGCGCGGCGGCCAGATCGGTGGCCTGCCCCGGCACTTGGGGCCACTCCTCGCCGGGCACGGCGACCGCGCGCGCGCCCGCCAGGATGAGGATGCGGTTTTGCCCTTCAGCCAGCCATTGGCTGGCGCGGGCGCGCGCCTCCCCGCGGGCCTCGGGCGCCAGACTATC
>JALUWE010000085.1 GCA_027019845.1 Anaerolineales bacterium
CTCCCCCCCTCTGAGCATCATTTTTCACCCCAAGCAGGAGAAACAGGTTATGGCCAGGATTTTTGACGTTATCGAATACCCCAACGCGATGCGGGACGAGATCGTGCATCGCTTCCCGGAGAGCGGTCCGGGAGATTTTCGCATCGGCTCGCAGGTGATCGTCCGCGAGTCCCAGGCGGCAGTATTTTTCCGGGATGGCGTGGCGCTGGATGTCTTCGGCCCGGGGCGGCACACCATCGCGACTGCCAACATCCCCTTGCTGATCGATAAAATCGGCGAAAAATTATTCGACGAAAAGACCCCCTTCCCCGCGGAGGTGTATTTCGTCTCCATGCGGGAGTTCCCGGAACGCAAATGGGGCACGCCGCAGCCGATCATCGTGCGCAACCCCGGCATGGGGCTGGGCGTGGCCTTGCTCCAGGGCTTTGGCACCTTCAGCTTCCAGGTCTCCGACCCGCAGCAGTTCGTCACCCAGGTGGTGGGCGCGCAGGGTGTGTACCGCACCACCGACATCGAAAACCGCTTGAAGACCATTTTGCTCTCCAAATTGCAGGATTTGCTGGGCGAAACCGCGGCCAAGTACAGCGTACCGGAGCTGATCGGCCTGACCGAGGAGCTGGGCGCGGGCGTACGTGCCAAAGCGCAGGACGATTTTCTGGCCCTCGGCCTGACGCTGAAGACCTTTTACATCGGCAACCTGAAGCCCTCCAGCAAATCCGCGGAAGAGCTGCGCGCCATGGGGATGCTGGACATGCAGACCTACACCCAACTCCAGGCCGCGGACGCGTTGCGCGACGCAGCCCAGAACCCCGGCGGCGGCGCGGGCCTGACAGCCGGAATCGGCGCGGGGATCGGCATCGGCAATGTGATGGGGCAGGCCTTGGGCGGCATGGTCGGCGGCGGGCAGCAACAACAGGCCGCGGCCAGCGGCGCG
Organism: Anaerolineales bacterium; assembly: GCA_027019845.1. Taxonomy (GTDB): domain Bacteria; phylum Chloroflexota; class Anaerolineae; order Anaerolineales; family JABWBV01; genus JALUWE01. The sequence goes on from JALUWE010000085.1 coordinate 935, forward strand.
GCGGTCGGCGCAGGAGCCGGCGCGGGCGCAGCCGCCGCCTCCGGCGGTTTGCCCGCTGTGATGACCCCCGCGGAAGCCGCTGAGGTGTTGCGCGTTTCCGAAGAGGACGTGATCGCAGCCATCGAGGCCGGTGACCTCAAAGCCCGTAAACTCGGACGCGCTTACCGCATCAGCAAAAAGGCGTTGGAAGACTTTCTCGAGGGCTGAGCACCCAATCACCCCCAGAAGAAACGCAAAGGACGGGCCCCCTGCTCGTCCTTTTTCTCGTCCTCCCTACCCCTCCTTTTCAATTGCCTTCTGTAAAGCCTGAATTTTCTCCGGCGACAGGCGGAACTGCTTGTTCTTCCCTTGTTTGCGGATGAATTCTTTCAATTTTTTGATTGTCAGGGTGGGCACGGGTGCCTCGCCAGCCTGCACGTCCGCCTGGGGGTTGGTGAACACCAACGCGGCCCGTGCCGGGGGGAATTCCATATCGGGAATTTCTCGGGCAATGAACTTGTTCAAGCTCTCCAATTCTGCGCCGATCTCCAAATCCGGGCGTCCAATCCCTTCCTGGGCGAACAATTTCATATAGGCCAGGAAAAGCCCCCCCTTTTGCCGCCAACGGCCTTTTTCGTAGGTGATCGTGCCGCGCTGGTGCTTGGGGAAGATCGCCCAAATCCCCGCCGGGCCGATCAGCAGGTGGGACACTGGCGCGGTGTAATGATACAGGGTGTAATTTTTATCCAGCCCTTTCAGGGCCTGATCCAACACCTGGTCCGCCCGCGGGGGGCGCGAGTACCGGTTGCCAAAGTAAATGCCCAATTGGGAGAGGGCAAAGCCCACCAGCAGCGCGCCAAACGAGAGAAAAACCTGGGTTTGGTTTTGGTCGCCCTGAAAGGTCAAAATCATTCCGCCGACCAGGATCAGCAGCCCAACGATACTGGCAATCTGTCCGATTCTTGCGTTTCGTTTGATCAGGGCTTCGTTGGTAACGATTCTCATTCGATAGTCTCCTGTGGAGTTGTAAGTTGCGGGTTGAAAGTTAAAGTTCCCGGAGTTCCCGCGGTTTTCTACGAATTCCCGGCGTTGTCACCACAATCATTCTCGTACCGTTTTAGCACCAGGCAGGCGTTTTGCCCGCCCAACCCAAACGAATTGGACAGCGCCACATGCACGCTGCGCTGCCGGGCCGTGTTGGGAACGTAGTCCAGGTCACAATTGGGGTCAGGGTTTTCGTAATTGATGGTAGGGGGCACACAGCTTTCCTGAATGGCTTTGATGCAGGCAATCGCCTCCAGCGCGCCGGATGCGCCCAGTGCGTGCCCGACCATAGATTTGGTGGAGCTGATCGCCATTTTGTGCGCGTGCGGGCCAAACACGGCTTTGATCGCTTTGGTTTCCATGGCATCGTTGGCCGGGGTGGATGTGCCGTGCGCGTTGACGTAGTCGATCTCTTCTGGCCGCACGCCCGCATCCTGGAGGGCCCATTGCATGGCGCGAATCGCGCCCGAAGCGTTCGGGTCCAGCGCGGCCATGTGGAACCCGTCCGCGGAGGAGGCGTGCCCGGCCACCTCCGCGTGGACGCGCGCGCCGCGCGCCCGCGCGTGCTCCAGGCTTTCGAGCACCAGCGCGGCGGCCCCCTCCGAGAACACAAACCCCTCCCGGTCCGCGTTGAATGGCCGGGAGGCTGCCTGGGGGTTGTCGTTGAAGTTGACCGGCATGGCGCGCATGGCGCAAAAACCCGCGAACGCGTAATCCCGGATGATGGCCTCTGTACCGCCTACGATGACCACCTCCGCTACACCGCGGCGGATCAGTTCGGCGCCTTCTCCGATGGTTTGGGTGCTGGTGGCGCAGGCGGTGGTGATGGTGGAATTGGGGCCCAGGCATTGAAAGCGGCGGGCGATCAGATAGGCGGGCATGTTCGGCAGGCCGCTGGGAAGCGTGAACGGGCTGACCCGGCTCAAGCCGCGGCTCTTCAGCACTTCGATGTCGTCGGTGATCTGGTCGAGGCCGCCGATGGCGGTGCCGAAGACCACACCGCAGCGCTCCGGCTCTGGCATGGTGGCTGGCAAACCCGCGTCCTCCACGGCCTGCACCGCGGCGGCCAGCGCGAACTGCGAGGAGCGCGCCACGCGGCGGGCTTCCTTGCGCTCCATGTATGCCCGGGGATCGAAGTCCTGCACTTCTCCGGCAATCTGGCAGGGGTACTCCTCCGCATCGAAGCGGGTGATTTTGCGAATCCCGGAGTGACCGGCAACCAGCCTCTCCCAATATGCCTGCACCGAATTCCCCAAAACTGTGATGGCCCCCATTCCTGTAACCACAACTCTTTTTCTGTTCATCGTACTGCCTCACGCACCTGGGATTTCAGACGTTCCTCGATAGCCCCGCGTATGGAGGAGAGCAAATCCGCTTCGGCTGCCTGCCGCGCCAGCCGGATGGCGCTGAACACCGCCCGCGCGTTCGAGCGACCATGCCCGACGAACACCAACCCGTCGATGCCCAGCAGTGGCGCCGCGCCGATCTCCGCCGGGTCGAGCATTTTGCGGATTTCGCCAAAGGCCGGTTTTGCCAGCAGCGCGCCCATCTTGGTGCGAAACGAAGACATCAACTGCTCGCGCAGTATGTCGATCAGCAGTTTTGCCACCGCTTCGCTGCCCTTGGTCAGGATATTGCCGGTAAAACCGTCGGTGACCACCACGTCGGCCTCTCCGCCGAACAGCTCCTTGCCCTCCACATTACCAATGAAGTTCAAGCCGCTGGCCTCCAGCAGCGGGTATGTGGCCCTGACCAGATCGTTGCCTTTACCGGCCTCCTCGCCGTTGGAAAGCAGCCCCACCCGCGGATGTTCGACGCCCAGTACACCCTGGGCGTACACCGCGCCCATGACCGCGAACTGCAACAGGAATTCCGGGCGGCACTCGACGTTGGCCCCAATGTCCAACACCACACATTGGCCGCCCTTGACCGGGTAGAGCGCGCTCAACGCCGCCCGTTTGACCCCCCGGATGCGCCCCAGAATGATCTGGCCGTGCGCCAGCGCGCCGCCGGTGTTGCCCATGGTGACGAACGCGTCCGCCTCCCCGGCTTTGATCAGCTGCATGGCGACCGACATGCTGTTCTGCGCCCGGCGCAGCACCCGCGGGGAGATTTTTTCGCTCATTTCAAACACTTCCGGTGCATGAACGACGCGCACGCGGCTGGCGTTCATTGCCTTCAATTTCGGAAGCAGGATTTCTTCTGGCCCGGTCAATAAAATTTCTTCGCCATACTTTTGAGCGGCTTCTACAGCGGCCTGCAATTCCGGCTGCGGATGATTGTCACTGCCCATGGCGTCTAAAACTATGGTTGGCATTCATCGCTCCATTAGTCGGTCTGACTGGTCTTACTGGTCTCATTTGTCTTACTTGTCTGAGTTGTCCACCCACTTTTCACTCCCCTCTCTCCATTCTCCGTTCTCCTTTCTCCATTCTCCATTCTCCATTCTCCATTCTCCATTCTCCGTTCTCCATTCTCCTTTCTTCTTTCTCCTTTCTCCTTTCTCCTTTCTCCTTTCTCCTTTCTCCTTTCTCCATTCTCCATTCTCCGTTCTCCATTCTCCTTTCTCCATTCTCCATTCTCCATTCTCCATTCTCCGTTCTCCATTCTCCATTCTCCATTCTCCATTCTCCTTTCTCCTTATCTCCTTTCTCCTTTCTCCACACTCATCCTTTCCTTGACGCGAGTCAGAAGCTGATTATAATAGCCCATGCACGCGCTTGTGCTGGAATTGGCAGACAGGCATGGTTGAGGGCCATGTGCCCGTTAGGGCGTGTGGGTTCGACTCCCACCAAGCGCATGGAGAGACATTTGGGCAGCGTTTGCACACCGAAGGGCAGGTCAAAGACCTGCCCCTTTTTGTATTGCCGGGTATGTGGGGGTTGTCCAAAGTGAAGCAAATGCCATCGAGCTTTTGGCATCATACGTGTGATTGGCTGAAACTCCGGTGTGTGGCATAGGATAGACCAAGTTGAGCGTTTTGACAAGAGGCGGGGAGGGTATAATAAGCGCTGATGAACCCGGAAACCAACCCCACCCAACCCGCCTTGTTCCCCGCGCTGTCGGTATAATCCGCATCCATCAAACCAACCTCCAGGAGGCCCCATGCCCCACGATTTCCCCAGCCAGGAATGGCTGCAAGCCTTCCACCAAAAACTCAACAGCGACCCACAATACGCCCAGGTTGCCCGCAATTGGGAAGGCGACCTGTGCCTGATCATCGACCCCGATGAAACCTTCGACCGCCAGGTCGTCATGTACTTCGACCTGTGGCACGGCGCGTGCAGAAAAGTGGGCTATCACCGCAGCCCGGACGAAGTACAGGCCAGATTCGTGATCAACGCGCCCTACTCCAACTGGGTGCGCATCCTGGAAGGCGAACTGCACCCCATCCAGGCACTGGCCACCATGAAACTCAAACTGCGCGGCAACATGGCCTACATCATGCGCAACGTCCCCACCGTGTTGGACTTCACCCGCTGCGCGCGGGAACTCTACCAACAAAACAACTGACAGCCCTCCATGCAGCCCATCCTCCAAATCAATCTGACCACCGGACAGGTGGACCGGTATCTGCCCCCGCGTGAGTGGGAACAACAATACCTGGGCGCGGCCTCCCTGGCCGCCCGGCTGCTCTACCCCCACCTGACCCCGGCCCTCGACCCGCTCTCCCCGGACGCGCCCCTGCTCTTCCTCAACGGCCCGCTGACCGGCACCGCCGGCCCCGCGGTCGGGCGCTTCGTGGTGTGCGCCAAATCCCCCGCCACCGGCCTGTGGGGCGAATCCAACGCCGGCGGCTTCTGGGGGCCCGAACTGCGCAAGGCCGGATTCGACGGCCTGTGGATCACCGGACGCGCCCCCCACCCCGTCTACCTGTGGGTCCACGACGACCGGATCGAAATCCGCGACGCCTCCCGCCTGTGGGGCCTGGACGCCTACCAGATTCAACACGCCATCGCCACCCAGTTGGGGGTGAAGAACGTCCGCGTGGCCGCCATCGGCCCGGCAGGCGAAGCCCAGATTCCCTTCGCCCTGATCCTGTGCGACCACGGACGCGTGGCCGGGCGCACCGGCATGGGCGCGGTCATGGGCGCCAAAAACCTGAAAGCAATCGCCGTCAAAGGCACACACCCCGTGCCCCTGGTTGACTGGCAAAAATACAAACCCCTGCGCAGCCAGGCCAACCGCGACCTGCGCAGCCACAACCAGACCAACGCACTGCGCGAACTCGGCAGCGCGGGCGCCTCCGACTACTTCGACTACCTGGGCGAGATGCCCAAAAAATACTTCCAGGCCGGAACGTTCGACGGCACCTACAACGTCTCCGGCGCCAGCCTCACCGAAACCCTGCTCAGCGGCGTGAGCACGTGCCACGCCTGCGTGATCGCCTGCGGCCGCGTCGTCACCCTCGACGGCGGGAAACGCAAAGGCCCGGAATACGAAACCATCGTCGGCTTCGGCCCCAACCTGCTGATCGACGACCTGGCCGCCATCACCCGCATGGGCGAACTGTGCGACCGCTACGGCATGGACACCATCTCGATGAGCAACACCCTCGGCCTGGCCTTCACCCTGTTCGAGCAGGGCGCCATCACACCGGCAGACACCGGCGGCCTGGCCCTCGAATGGGGCAGCGTGGAGGCCGCCACCCGCTGCATCCACCTGACCGCACGCCGCGAAGGCTTTGGCGAACTGCTGGCGCGCGGCGCGCGCGGCCTGGCGCAGCACTTCGACGCCGCATCCGAAGCCCTCCAGGTCAACGGCCTGGAAGTCGCCTACCACGACCCGCGCGGGGCCTCCGGCATGGCCCTGGTCTACGCCACCTCCCCGCGCGGCGCGTGCCACAACCAATCCGACTACTTCATGGTCGATGTCCTCGGCCACGCGGACGAACAGCTTGGCATCGCCTTCCTCGAACGCCACGCGGGCGCGGAAAAAGCCGCCAACGTCGCCCGCCACCAGGATTGGCGCACCCTCAACAACGCGCTGGTGCTGTGCATCTTCGCCGCGGTGCCCCCGGACACCGTGCGCCAACTGGTCAACGCGGCCACCGGCTTTGATTTCAGCCTGGACGAGCTGCTGCGTTGCGGCGAGCGCGGCTGGAACCTCAAACGCGCCATCAACAACCGCCTCGGCCTGACCCGCGCCAACGACACCCTACCCAAGGCCCTGCGCCAGCCCTACCCGGACGGCGGCGCGGCCGGATACGTGATCCCCCTCGACGAGATGCTGGCCGCCTACTACCGGGCGCGCGGCTGGGACCCGCAAACCGGACGCCCAACCCCGCAAAAACTACGCCAACTCGACCTCGACTGGGTGGTGAAGGACCTGTGGCCCGAAAACTGATCTTCGTCACCGGCGGCACCGGCTTCCTCGGCCATCATCTGGTGCCCTGCCTGCTCGCCCGCGGCTACCGCCTGCGCCTGCTGGTGCGCAAGACCTCCGACCTGGGCTGGCTGCCCCCCGGCCCCATCGAGTGCCTCCAGGGCGACGTAACCGACCCCGCCTCCCTGCACCGCGGCATCCAGGGCTGCGACTACGCGGTCCACGCCGCCGGTTACTTCCGCTTCTGGGGTTCTGAGCAGACCTTTCAACGCATCAACACCCAGGGCACGCGCAACATGGTTCAGGCCGCCCTCCGGGCCGGGGTGAAGCGTATGGTACACATCTCCACGGTCGCGGTGGTGGGCGAACCCCCGCGCGGGCAGCCGATCACCGAAGAGACGCCCTGCCGCCCGCGCGACGCCTACCAGCGCTCTAAGCTGGACGCGGAGCAATACGTACGCGCAATGGCCGCCCAACACAGCCTGCCCGCGGTCATCCTGCGCCCCGGCGCGTTCTACGGCCCCCACGGCACCTACGGCTTCAACCGCCTGTTCATCCAGGACCCCCTGCGCGGGGTGCGCGTCCAGATCGACCGCGGCAAACGGCTGGTCTTCCCCGTGTTCGTGCCCGACGTGGCCCGCGTCATCTGCCGTGTACTCCAACATCCTGGCGACCTGCACGGGCGCATCTTCAACATTTGCGACCTGCCCGTCACCCACCGCAAAATCAACGACCTGGTCAGCGACCTGCTGGGCATCTCCCGCTGGCGTTTGAACACGCCCCGCGCCCTCATGCTCTCTCTGGCCGGGCTGATGGAGTTTTTCTCGCGCTACACCCACCGCGAACCCTTCTTCCCCCTCAACCTGCGCCACTACGTGTTCAACGACTGGCCGGTCAGCAGCGCGCGGGCGCGTCTGGAATTGGACTTCTCCCCCACCCCCCTTGCAGAAGGCCTGCGCCAGACGATACAATGGTACGTGGAAGGCAGGCCGGCGCGGTAGGTGGATGAGGTAGACAGGTAGGCAGGTAGACAGGTAGACAGGTAGACAGGTAGGTAGGGTAGAATTGATTCGTCCAATACCCAATACCCAATTACCCAATTACCAATTCCCCAATTACCCAATCACCCAATTACCCAACTCCCCCCGGAGCTTCCCATGAAACTCGTAACTCTTTCCGAAATGCTGGCTATTGAAAAAGAGGCCGACGCCAGCGGCCTGACGTATGACCAGATGATGCAAAATGCCGGTACCAACCTGGCAAAAATCATTGCCCAGGAGTTCGGCTACCTGGCCGAGGAGGGCGCGCTGGGGTTGGTTGGCAAAGGCAACAACGGCGGCGACACCCTGGTCGCGCTTACCTGGCTCGCCGATCAGGGCTGGAAGGCCAGCGCGTATCTGCTGGCGGAGCGGGGCAAGGACCCGCTGGTGGAGGCCTTTCAGCAGGCTGGCGGCGAACTGCTGGGCGGAAAACGCGGCGGTATCCCGGCCCTGCTCGCCCAACTGGACGACCACGCTCTCCTCCTGGACGGGGTGCTGGGCACGGGCATCAAACTGCCCCTGCGCGGGAACATCGCCAAAACCCTGCAAGCGGTCAAAGAACACCTGGCAGACATGGATGCTCCCCCGATTGTGGTCGCGGTGGACTGCCCCTCCGGGGTGAACTGCGACACCGGCGAAGCCGCAGCCGAAACCCTGGCCGCGGACCTCACCATCACCATGGCCGCGGCCAAAACCGGCCTGTACCAGTTCCCGGCCGCGCAATTCGTGGGCGAGCTGCAACTGGCTGGCATCGGCCCGCTGGACGATTTGCAGGCCTGGCAGCGCGTCAAACGCTTCGTGGTGGAGGAAAATCAGGTGGGCGAGACGCTTCCCCCGCGGCCCCTGGACGCGCACAAAGGCACCTTCGGCACGGTGATGGTGGCGGCCGGGTCGGTGAACTTTACCGGCGCGGCCATGCTGGCGGGCAAGGCCGCCTACCGGGCCGGGGCCGGGCTGGTCACACTGGCTGTGCCGGGCGGTGTGTATCGTGTGCTGGCGGGGCACTTCCCCGAGGCCACCTGGCTGCTGCTGCCGGAAGAACTGGGCGTGATCTCCGAAGACGCGGCCCAAATCCTGGCAAAAAATCTGAAGCGCAGCACCGCGCTTCTGCTCGGCCCGGGTTTTGGCCTGGAGGAAACCACCCGTGATTTTCTCGCCCGTCTGCTTTCGCCGCAGCCGGAAAAGGCGCACGCGCCCATCGGCTTCGTCAAGGATGTGCAGCCGCCATCCGCAGAAGAGGGCCGGGTCGACTTACCCCCTTTGGTGGTGGATGCCGACGGCCTGAAACTGCTGGCGCAAATCCCGGATTGGGCCAGCCGCCTGCCGGAAAACAGTATCCTGACGCCGCACCCCGGGGAAATGGCGGTGCTTACCGGCCTGGAGAAAGACGAAATTCAGGCCGCGCGGGTGGACGTTGCCGAACGCTTCGCCAAAAAATGGGGACACGTGGTGGTGTTGAAGGGCGCGTTCACCGTGGTGGCCTCCCCGGAGGGGCGCACCGCGTTGGTCCCGGTGGCCACCCCCGCGCTGGCCCGCGCCGGAACAGGGGATGTGCTGGCGGGCGTGATCGCGGGGCTACGCGCCCAGGGCGTGGCCGCGTTCGAGGCCGCGTTCGCCGGTGCATGGCTGCACGCCCGGGCCGGTCTGCTCGCCGAAGATTTCGTCGGCAGTGCCGCGGCGGTGCTGGCCGGGGACGTATTGGAAGCCCTCGCCGAGGCGATGGAGGAGGTGGAGTAGGTACCCATCCTTCGACTACAAGCGAACGGAGTTCGGTACGAACTCTATTCGCCCTCCGCTCAAGATGTAACACCCAATACCCAATTACCAACCCGCATCCTTCGACTACAGGCTCACTCCGTTCGCCTTCCGCTCAAGATGTAACACCCAATATCCAATTACCAACCCGCATCCTTCGACTACAGGCTCACTCCGTTCGCCTTCCGCTCAGGATGCAATTACCCAATTACCCAATATCCAATATCCAATATCCGAAAAAGACCGGCGCGCGCCGGTCTTTTTTGATTTGTCGTGGGGCGGATCGTTACGCGCCAGCCGCGTCTTCTGCGGGTGTATCTTTTGCGCCGACGATCTCGGCCTTTTTCTTCTGCGCGGCCTCTTTTCCGGCTTCGATGGCGCTGGTCAGGCGTTCTTTCTGCTCTTCGAGCACCACCCGGCCGCGCTGCTGAATGTCAGAGACTTTGCCCTTTGTGGTTTGCGCCAGCTCTTCGGCGCGCTGCCGGGCGAGCGCGGCGGCCTCTTCTGCGCGAATGCGGGCCTGTTCGGCTGCTTCGATAGCGCGATCACGCGCCGCCTCGGCACGCTCCGCGGCCGCGTCTTTCAACTCGATGCTTTTGTCTTTGATCAGGGTACGGGTTTCTTCGCCGGAATGAGGCGCGAACAATAACGCGAGCACCGCGCCGATCAATCCGCCAACCACAAAGCCAGTCAGGAATGCGCCAAAATCAGTTTCTCGGTTTGACATGGTTATTTCTCCTTGTTGTATTTATCCTGTTTGTTGTGCTATCGTCAGGTTTCGTTTCGATACCTATTTGCGCCGGAAGAGACGCAGCGTTTTGCTCACCTGCTGCATGGCCGCCAGAAATTCGTTGAGCTTCACGATAGGTTCGGTCAGGTTGTCGCTCAGGAAGATGACGGTGCCCCGCAGCGTGTTGACCGTTTCGTTCGTCGAATCCAAAATGGGTTTGATGTCGTTTTGCAGCAGGTTGATCAACCGGGCAAGCTGGACGATCAAAATGACCAGCACCAGCCCGATCAAGAGCGATTCCAACGCCATGAAAATGATGAAAATGTCTCGAATTTTATCGGTCGGCGTGGCGGGTTGCAACAGACCGATCACCGCCAGCACGATCAGCGCCACGAACAACAGCACCGCGAAAACGCCGATCAACACCATTTTGCGCTGTTTGCGCACCGATTCGGGATCGGGACCCTGTCTGGTTGGGGCCTCCACCGGCGGGGATTCCGCCGCGCGCGCCTCCGCCAAGTGCGGTGTGCCGTTGGGTTCGACGGGGTGATTTTCAACATCCATAGCGTGTAAATTATATCATTGTTCCGGGTGGGGTGGTGGGGTCGCTCGTTCTTCGCCTTCCCAATTCTCGATTTACACGCCGCACGCCCCCCTACTCCCCACCCCCCCACGCGCGGAACCAGAACCCCAGCACCTGCTCCGCGGGTTTGCCGTGAACCGAGGTGGACTTGTCGGCCAGGCTGACCGGCGGGTAGTAGCCGCGCGCTACTACCCCTGCGATCCACTCACGGCTGTCGATAGCTTCCAGGAGCGCCTGGTACGCCTCCATTTGTCCGGTCAGATCGAGTTCTACCGCCGGGATGTCCGGGTTGGGGCGGGCAAGGGCCTCCCAGGGCAGGCAGCCGCCCTCGGGCGCGGGGATGCAGCCGCTCGTGCCCCCCTGGGCGGAGGGGTAGGCAATGGCCAGCACCAGCGGCTTCTGGTATTGGTTTTGAAAGGGGAAGATCACATTATCGAGCAACTGCTCTGCCTCGGCGCGGTAGGTCTCCAGCGAGCCGCCTGCCTGCTGGTTCAGCGGCGCGGACCAGAGCAAATAAATCGCGTCCACCTCGTCCAGGAAAGCGGGCGGGTTTTGAACTCCCTGGGGGTAGGGAAGCGCCCAGGCGAGCGTGCCGTCGAACGTGGCGCGCACTTCTGCCAGCATGTCACGCCAGCGTTGCAGCGCGTCCGGCGGCACGTTGGAGGTGAACCCATCGGCCATAAAACCGTCGGGCAGGGCCGGGTGAAGCCACTCGCCGCCCAGGATCAGGGCTTGCGCGCCGGTTTGCTGTGCCAGTTGGGCGTGGTGCAGCGCGAAGGCGCGGTAGTGCTCGAACCAGGAATCCCACCACAGCGGGTCGCGCGGCGCGCTCTCCCACCACAGGTCCGCCGGCGAGCCGCTCAGCGCGGTCTGGGTGGCGAAGTGGGGGGCCGGGAACAAGGCCACCTTCAGCCCCCGTGTTTGTGCCTGGGAGATGATCGCCTGCGCATCCAACCAGGGCATGTCCGCGCCGGGGATGGTCTCGAAAACCAGCGGTTCGATCTGGCTGAACGTCCAGGTGGGCCGCACCACCACCCAATTGGCGCCCTCCTCTTCGAGTGTTTGCAGCCCGGCGGAGAGGTACGGCAGCCAGTTGGGATGATAGTTGGTCTGAAATTCGATGCCCGCCAGAAAATCCTCCCCGCGCGGGGTGACTTCCCTCTCGGGAGGGGTGAACGCTCCACCGGTGGGCGGCCACTGCCAGGCCGGGATGCTCTCCTCGACGGATTGAAACGCCTGACCGGTTTGCAGCATTTGCCCGTCTGTGTCTGTTCCGGGGGTTCGGGCGTCGTCCGCGCTGCCGCACTGATCGTTACGGCAATAGCGGTAGCCGAACTGGTCGAGCACGTCCAGCGGGCTGGAGAGCAGGTACACCCAGCGGTTTTCTTCCAGCCGCCACATCGGGATAGGCTGCATCCACCCGAAGGGGTTGAATTGGAGGGAGACCACCTCTTCGGGAGGGGTGCCCGCGGGAACGGTGACATCGAACCAGATGGCGGCGGTGTCCACAGAAGCCCAGGTTTCTACCTCATCGTTCAGGATCACGCCTCCGGGGGGGATGACGATTTCGCGCAGCGGCACCCCGCCCGAACGGGTGCGCTCGGCATTCCAAAATCCATCTCCTAGCGTGTATTTGTAACGTAGAAACGCGCCTGCGGGCAGCTGCATGGTCAGCGTGTACCTGCCGTCTTCCTGGTATTCCATCACCGGCATGCGCGCCGCGGGCACGCTCACGCCACCGGACAGGTTGGCGAAGGTGTTGCCGAACTGGTAGAGATTGCCTGCCAGCCGCAGCGGAACCGCGGGGATGGTGTCGGCAGGGACGCGCACGTTGAAAGTGACCGCGACCAGCGGCGCGGGGTGCATCTCGAACACCGCGGGGGTCTCGCGGTTTTCTTGGACCACTGCGCCCTGCTGAAAGGTGCGGTAGCTGCCGTCCATGGCGTAGGCCACCAGGTTGTGGGTTCCGGGCGGCAGCCCTTCCAGTTGGAACGCGCCATCCCAGGCGGTCAGGGTTTGCGCGCCGCCCACCGCCACCAGTATGTTCGGGATCGGCTCGCCACTCTGAGCATCGGTGATCTTGCCGGTGATGCGCCCGACCGGGCCTTCGTAAGGGGTGTCGTTCCAGCGGCTGACCACGTCGCGCACCTCGCCCGGGCCGTCCACTTTGTAGAGGCGGTAGCGCACCGCGCGGCCGTCCGCCAGGTGTTCCTCCGCCAGCACCTCCCCCTGCCGCGTGTAGCGATATTTGATGACCGCTTCGTAGGGCAGCTCGAGGGTGACGGAGAAGACGCCCTCCGATTCGGCTTGCATGGTGAAACGCTTGGGGTTGATCGCCAGGCCGGTCACTTCGTCGAGCAGGCTGATCTGGATGGGTTCTTCGGTGGGCGTATCCGGGGGGATGGCGACCCGGAAGGTGACCGCGGCCGTGGGTGCGGCTTCCCGCTCCGGGGTGGGGGGGGCGGCTTCCGTGGCGGTTTCCCCGAGGGAGGGGGCTGGCGGCGTGACTTCAGGAAACAGGGTGGAACAAGCCGTCAGCAGTGTGAGCGCCAGCAGAATGAGGGCGTGGGGGAGCCTGATATGGGTGAGCCTCATGTTTCCTCCTTCCAGGGAATTTTCTCTCACGCGGCTTTGAGCCGCCGGTCTCTCCCCCGTTGGGCGATGAAGGCCAGCCCAACCCCCAGGAAGTACAACCCCACCAGCGGCCCCCAGACCAGCAGCATGTTGATCGGGTCCACCGTGGGGGTGATGGCCGCGGCCAGAACAGCCATGATCACCACCGCCAGCCGGGATTGTTCCAGCAGCACGTTGGCGCGCACCAACCCCATGGCAACCACCACGTAGATCACCAATGGAAACTCGAACGCGATGCCGAACCAGAACATCATTCCGGTCACGAAGGGATAGTATTCCGATGGCCGCGGGGTGGTGTTGAAGATGAAGTTGAGCAAAAAATTCAACGCCGGGCCGAGAACCACGAAGTAGGCGAAGGCCATGCCGCCCAGGAAAAGCACGGTGATCAGGGGAATGGCAACCAGGCCGGTGAAGCGCTCTTTGCGTTTCAGGCCTGGTGCGGCGAACAACAGCATTTCGAGGACGATGTAGGGCAGCGCGGCGGTAAATCCGGTCAGCAGCGAAACCCGCATGAACACGCCGACGGATTCGGTCACGCCAATGGCCTCCAGGCGGTCGAGGCCGTTCACGGGTCTGGCAAGAAAATCCAAAATGTCTTCTGCAAACGCGAACGAAATGGTGGTGGTGATGGCCAGCACCACCAGCCCGCGGAAGAGATGTTTGCGCAAGTCGTTGAGGTGATCGAGCAGCCCGCCTGGGTCCTGCACCGCTTTGGTGAGCGCCTCTACCACGTCGCTGTCCTCCGGGTCTTCAGCGAACAATCCTTTGATCTCCCCCAGGAGAGTGCCCAGCCAACCCAAAAGGGTTCGGACTATCCAGAAGATCAGTCGAAAAGGGGCGGTAATGAAGCGCCACAAGAGGCGCAGACGGTTACGCATGGGTTATTCGGAAGGAGGAGAGGGGGGGGATTCGGGTTCGTTCGCCTGTTCCGTGTTTGGGGTGGGAGGAGGCGATGCGGGAGCCGGTGGTTCCGGAATCGAAGGGGCGGCGGCGTTGTCAGGGGGAGGGGGTGTGGTCCAGGCGGCCAGTGGATCGCTTCTGGGTACCGGCGGTGGGGCGATTGTACGTTTGCCGCCTGCGTTTTGGGCGCCCGTCCAGGCTGATTGGAGAAGTTCCTGATTGATCTCCTGGCTGATTTCCTGGGTGCTCTTGAGCAGGTCGCGTTGTAATTCCTCCATGCCGGCTTCGCGCGCCAGGGTGGTGGGCAAATTTTGAAGGGTGCGGGAGGTGTTGCGTACCAGTTGCCAGGTCGGGGAGGTGACAATTTTGCGGATGAACTTTCCCAGGGTTCTTCCGGCTTTGACCATATCACGCGGCCCGAGCACGATCAGCATGATCAGAATGATGAAAAAAGCTTCTAAAGGGCCGATGCCGAGGATATCCATGTTGGCTGGTTCTTGGTTGCTTGGTTCTTGGTGGGGTGGTGGGAACGTTACTGCTCTCCACTCGCTGACAAAACCCGCCGCAGCTCGTGTTCACGGGCCGCCAGGCTGCCGAGCACGCCGTTGACGAAGCGGGGAGCGCTGTCGGAGCCGAAGGCTTTGGCCAGCTCGATGGCTTCGTTGATGGCGACTTTGATGGGCGTTTTGCCATAGACGGCGAATTCCCACAGGGCAATGCGCAGGATGTTACGGTCAATGATGGCGACCTGGTCAATCGGCCATTCCGGCGCGTGTTCTGCAATGTATTTGTCCAGGGTAGCGCGCATCGGGTATACGCCGGTGACGATCTGGCGGGCGAACTCACCCAGTTTCTCGTTGAGTTGTGTTTCCGCCAGCCGCTGCTGGAGTGCCTGACCCGGCGGATGGCCGACAATATCTGTTTCGTAAAGGGCTTGCAAGGCGACGCTGCGCGCCTTGGTGCGGAGTTTCATGGATGCGGATGGCCTGGTTGTACCTTTCAATCTCCGTTGGGAAAGTCTATGTCTTCGATATGAATGTTGATGCGCCCGACATCCATGCCAACCATGTCGGAGATGGCACGGGCGACTTCTTGCTGAATCTTGCGGCTCACCTGACGGACGTTGGTGCCGCTGTGGAGGATGACGTAAATATCCACATCAACACGGGAATCTTCCACCTGGACGTGTACGCCCTGGTCATACCCTTTGCGAAAGAGGCGATTTACCCCGGCAGGCGCGGGGCTGAGCCTGCTGACGCCTTCCACGGCCAGGGTAGTGAGGCGGGCGATGGTGAGCAGCACGCCTGGGTCGATGGTGGTGGTGCCCGGGGGGCGAGGTTGATCGGTCATGCTTGGTGTTCAGTATTCAGTGTTCAGTGTACAGTATTCAGTGGGTAGTTGGGAGATTGGAGCGGTTCTTCCGTCTCCCGTCTCCGGTCTCCCGTCTCCGGTCTCCCGTCTCCCATCACATCATAGCCAGGCCGCCGTCCACGCCCAGAACCTGGCCGGTGATGTAGCTGGCCTGGTCCGAGGCCAGGAAGGCGACCGCGTAGGCGATCTCTTCGGGGGTGGCCATACGGCCCAGGGGGGTGTTGGTCAGGATGGCCTGGATGGCTTCGGGAGGGGTGCTGGCGAGGATGTCGGTTTCGACGAAGCCGGGCGCGACCGCGTTGACGGTGATGTTGCGGGAGGCGACTTCGCGCGCCAGGGCTTTGGTGAAGCCGATCTGCCCGGCCTTGGAGGCCGAGTAGTTGGTCTGACCCGGGTTGCCCATCTGCCCGGCGACGGAGGTGATGTTGATGATGCGGCCGTAGCGTTTGCGCATCATGTGGCGCACCGCGGCTTTGGAGCAGTTGAAGGTGCTTTTCAGGTTGGTGGTGATGACCGCGTCCCAGTCTTCTTCTTTGAGCAGCATGATCAGGTTGTCGCGGATGATCCCGGCGTTGTTGACCAGGATGTGCAGGTTGCCGAGCTGCCGGATGGCCTCTTTGACCAGGTTTTGTGCCTGCTGGAAGTCGCCCACATCGGCCTGCAGGGCCACGGCCTGGCCGCCGTTGGCTTCGATCTGGGTGACGACTTCTTCGGCCTTGTCCGGCGAGCTGTAGTAGTTGACGGCCACGGACGCGCCGCGGCGGGCCAGCTCCAGCGCGATGGCGCGGCCAATGCCGCGCGAGCCGCCGGTCACCAGCGCGACTTTTCCTTCCAGAGACAGGGTTGCGGGTTCGGTCATGTATCTCTCCGTGAGTGGTTTCGGGGGGTATTATACCGCGTTCGGGGGG